>DNLN01000025.1 GCA_003488465.1 Sutterella sp.
GCGGCACGCAGCTGCGCGAGACCGTGGACTTCCTTTACGGGGCCGGGGCCAAGGAAGTGCACATGCGCTCGGCCTGCCCGCCCATCATGTACAGCTGCAAGTACCTGAACTTCTCCCGCGGCAACTCGGACATGGAGCTGATCGCCCGGCGCATCGTGCAGGAGCTCGAGGGCGACGAGGGGCAGCTGCATCTGGATGAATACGCCGACGCCAGCACCGAGCGCGGCAAGCGCCTTCTGAAGTGCATCTGCGAGAAGCTCGGCTTCGATTCCCTCGGCTTCCAGAGCCTGGAGGGCATTCTTGAGGCGATCGGTCTTGACCGAGAATGCCTGTGCACCTACTGCTGGGACGGCAGGGAATAGAGCTTTCCGTCAAGAAAATGAGAAGAGACGCCCTTGGTCGAGCAGTGAGGCCGGGGCGTTTCTCTTTGGCGAGCAAAAAAACGTAGCCTGTGCCTAAAATTAGCAGGCTTTTTTTGGATTTATTCGCTAATCCCATGCAGACAACAAACGAACAGAACCCGGAGCCGAGCAAGGCTCCAGAGGAGCAGGCCTCAGGGCAGGCGGCTCCGGCAGCAGTGCAGCCCGAGGCCGACCGGAAGGCTGACGACCGCAGCAAGCCTTCCGCCAAGGGGCATCGCCGGCACGGCAAGGGACAGGGCAGGCGTGAGCAGGCCAAGCCCTTGCCGCAGGGCGCTCTGCAGGACGCAATCCGCGGCGCCGCAGGCGACTGGAAGGCGTTCCGCAATGAGCAGACGGCGCTCGGCCGCTCTCAGAAGACCTTCTGGCTCACCGAGGAGGAGGCCTGGCGCGTTCGCAATTACATCCGCAAGATCCGTGAAAAGGCAGAGAAGCACCAGAAGCTTCTTGCCGAGCAGGCGCGGGGCAAGGCCGAACGCGAGAAACAGGCTCTCGAAAAGTCTCTTGAGCAGGCCATGGCCGCGCCCAAGCAGGAACCCGAGGAGCCGGCTTCCGAGCAATGAGCCAGACGCTCCAGAGTTTTCTTTGGCTCATCTTTGACACCATCTGCCCGATCGCACTGGGCTACGTGCTGCATGTGCGCGGGATGGTGACGCGCCAGCAGACGCAGGCTCTCATCACCTTCAACGTGCGGGTGATGTATACGCTTCTTGCATTCCTCGCGTTCTGGAGCCTGAACATCACGGCCGAACTCTTCTGGATCGTGCCGGTGTCGCTCTTGCTGTATTTCTTTCCGTACTGGATGGGCCTGGGCATGAGCCGCGGCGTGAAGGATCCGGCCGTGCGGGGACCCTTCGTCATCTCGGCCATGCTGGGCAACGTGGGTTCGCTGGGCGGTCTGATGGCCTTTCTGATCCTGGGACAGTCCGGTTTTGCCATCTCGCAGATCGCCACCGTGGTGCAGACGACGCTGCTTGTTGTGTACTGCTTTCCCGTCTGCCAGAAGTACAGCGATCTGGCGAGCGCCGGGAACTCTCCGGTGCGAAAGCGATCCCTGCGCGAGCTGCTTCTTACCTGGAACCAGATCTCGGTGCTTGGCATGGTGCTGGGCGGCGTCTTTTCGGTCTGCGGAGTGCATCAGCCCGAGTCGCTCTCGACGGTCTTCAAGGCGCTCATCCACATTGCATGCTGGATCAATTTCCTGCCCGTCGGCCTGCTCATCGACTTCAGGGCCGCGCTGCCCTACATGCGGCTTGTGAGCAGCCTTATCCCGATCAAGTTCCTTCTTGCTCCGGCCGTCATCTGGGCCGTTTGCGAGGTCGTGTTCAATGATCCGCTGATCACAAGGACTCTTGTCATCCTCGCGGCGACCCCCACGGCCATCAATGCGGTGCTCTCAAGCGCGCTCTATGGACTGAAAAAGGACGTGGCAATTGCCTCGTTCATCGGCACGAGCGTGCTCTTCTGCCTGATCGTCGGCCCGGCGCTCTTTCTGCTTCTGTCCTGAAGGCAGCCCGAGGCGCAATCTGCGGCATCAGCGCAGCTGGCTGTCCTTGGAGCCGCGGCGGTTGAAGAGGGCGTGAGGCCCTTGGGTCCTGTCCAGAGCCTCCTGGCAGCGGATGCACAGGCGCACGCCAGGCAGCGCCTTGCGGCGTCCCTCGGGAATCGGCTCTCCGCACTCTTCGCAGTGCGTGAGCGAAATGCCCGTATGCAGGTTTCGTCTTGCCCGGGCGATTTCGTCGTTGACCGTATCCTCGATCTGTTCGTTGACGGCGTTGTCGCCCGCCCATCCGACTGCCATGGCGCTCTCCTTGAGATTGCCGTCAGGGCAGGCCGGGGAAGGAATTCACGTACTGGATCTTCACATCCGGGAATGAGTTGACGAACTGCACCTTGGTGTCCGGGAAGGAGTTCACGAACTGCCATTTGCCGCACTTGTCCGGGAACGAATTGACAACCTTCACCTTGAGGTCAGGAAACGAGCTGACGACCTGCACCTTGATGTCGGGAAATGAGTTCACGACCTGGATCTTGCCGTAGAGCTTCTTGCCGTTGTATGTGCAGCTGCCGCCGACTCTGCCGGCCTGGGCGGCCGTTACGGCAAAAAGGCCGAGCGTGACGGCAAGTGCCAAAGATCGAATGCGCATCTCTTTCTCTCTGAAAAGTCTCGGATGCTGCACATTTTAAGATCATTCCCGCAGAGCGTTCTGCGCAGCGCTTGTGCACATCACAGGGCGGGAATGAATCTTTCGATGAGGGACCTGCCGGAGAATTCCAGAGTCTCGATGGCCTCAATGCGCTGGAGCCGGAAATGTCCGTTGGAAGGAATGACGTAAAGCGTCGCGCCGCCCGTGAGGGGCGCTCATGGATTATTTCGCTCGTCCCGTGATAAGGAACGTGGTTTGCCAGGAGCGATCGAACGGCGAGTCCGGCAGTTTTTGTGTTGCGAAAGCTCTTGCGAAAAAAAAGCAAGATCTGTAGAATGCGCAATCTCTTCGTTGGCAGAGACGCCTTTCCGGCTGTCGAGATAACCCGACTCCGGATCTAATAAACGAAGACCCACTGGAAGGGTGGCAGAGTGGTTTAATGTACCGCCCTGGAAAGGCGGCGTATCCAATCGGGTACCGAGAGTTCGAATCTCTCCCCTTCCGCCAGGACACCAGATCCCGCAGAACATCCATCTGCGGGATTTTTTTATAGCAACGAATTAAGACATTTGATTTTTTTAACGGATTTTTAACTGCTTACTATTATTCCGCTTTGTCCCCGCACGTGGTAAGAATGGGCAGATCTTTGCCACGAATTCCGAGGCTAACATTCGGATTTTTGGAGATAATGCTGAAATCGGCTGCGTGCCGCCGCTTCGGCTGTGCAGCCTCTTTCATGGAGCAGTAGCAGCAATGTCTCAAATCGAAATTCTCGGAAAAAAGGTCACTCAGAAAAACACGCCGGTGATCGGCTCGAAGCTTGTTGACGGCACTGCCGAAGGCACGACCGCCAAGGTGTTCTTCTCGCGGCACATCGATGCCGAGCACCTCATCAAGCTCTATTCCCTTGTCAATGACAGCATCTACGGCAAGGTGGCCATCAAGCTGCATACCGGCGAGCAGCACGGTCCCAACATTCTGCCGCGCGACCTTGTGAAGGCGTTCCAGAGTCAGGTTCCCAACAGTGCGATCGTCGAGACGAACACGCTTTATCAGGGCGACCGCTATACGACCGAGGATCACCGCAAGACGCTCGAAGTGAACGGCTGGACGTTCTGTCCGGTTGACATTCTCGACGAGGAGGGCGGCGTGGATCTGCCCGTGCGCGGCGGCAAGCATCTCAAGTTCGTGACCATGGGCGGACATCTCGTCAACTACGACTCGCTCATCGTGCTCACGCACTTCAAGGGGCACGCCATGGGCGGTTTCGGCGGATCGATGAAGAATATCGCCATCGGCTGCGCTTCCGGCCAGGTCGGCAAGCGTCAGGTGCACGGCGTCGTGGAGAATATGCCCGAGAACTACCTTGAGTGGCCGATGAAGGAGTACTTCATGGAGCTCATGGCCGAGTCGGCCAAGGCAACCATTGATTACTTCGGCAAGAAGGTTGTGTTCATCAATGTGATGCGCCGCATGTCGGTTGACTGTGACTGCGCGGGCATCCATGCCGCTGAGCCCACGATTCCCGACATCGGCATCGTTGCCTCGACGGACATCCTGGCAGCCGACCAGGCCTGCGTGGACATGGTCTACAGCCTCACGCACGAGGAGAACCACGACCTCAAGGAGCGCATCGAGACGAGGCACGGCCTGCGCCAGCTCTCCCGCATGAATGAACTCAAGATGGGCAATCCCCGGTATGAACTGATCGACATCGACGCGCTCTAGTCCTAGTCCGCGGCAAATAGAAAATGGCGTCGGTTCGGAGCGATTCCGGATCGACGTCTTTTTTGGTGCGCCTCGTCAGGCAAGGCTGATCGTCATTTCGCAAGCCCGACAGTCAAACCGCGCGATCAGGGTTCGCCCCTTCGGGTCGATGAGCTTCATGGGTTCTGGCTTCAAGTGCCCGCCGTTCAGTTTCTTGAAGCGCTCCTTTGCCTGCGGATCCCCCTTGACCATTTTCGGACACAGGCCAAGCGTGTGCCGCACGCAGTGGCGGCAGCGCATGAGTTCTGCCGTCTCAAGCGAAACGCCCTTCGGATTGCTTTCAAAAGCGGCTTCGATCGATTTGACGCCGTGCTCGCTCCAGAAACTTCGGGCCGCTGCGTTGGCAACGTTGCCGTGCCAGTCGAGGGAATCGAAGGGCGCGGCTGCGGCGATGGGAGCGAGCAGCCGCGGAGCGGGCTTGCGGCAGATGCGTTTTTCGAGCTCAGTCAGGGCGGCCCTGCGCATGCGGTTTGCAATCGAGGCGGGAATGAAGGGCACCGTGCCGGCAGGCTCGACCGTGATGGCACGGGCGGCAAAGATGGTCTCGCCGGTCTTGGCGAGGTTTCCCCGCAGGCTCTCGAGTCCCTTGACGGGATCCTTTGCGGCCTGGGCGCAGAACGGCTCCTTCACGAGGGCGGTCTCGCCCGCCGCATGCGCGCTGAGCGATACAGACTGCCGGTCGGACGAGAGCACGAAGTCCACGGGAATGGTTCGGCGGGCGCTTTCGCCCTCAAGCGCCTTGTCAAAGGCCCTGTCGCGGGTTCGGTTGAGCCGGGCGCCGGGAGCAAGATCCGGATGCCGGGAAAGGGAATCGCGCGGATACAGGCGCTGTCTGCTGCCCGGGAGTTCCTCGGCCCTGTTGATCATGAGGCCGACTACTTCTCCGTGGGAGTCCGTGTAGATGAGGCCGTCGCCGTTGGCGATCGGCTCGCAAATGCGCACGTCCAGGCTCTGAGGCGGCCTCGTGTTGAGGCAGAGAACCTGTCCGACGGGCTTGCCGGTGCTCTTTGGCGTATCCAGTTCGGCAATCATCGGCTGACGGCCGCGCACGAAATAGTCGGTGCTGCCGCGATGAAAGGTCTTCTGCGGATCGGGCGTGAAGGAAAACGCCGTGGCGCCAAGGCTTGAGGCCTGCCAGCCCTCGGCCGCATGCTTTTCAAGGAGGGCGTCGATTTTGCGGCGGTAGTAGGCCGTGATGTTCTTCACGTAGGCGGCGTCCTTGAGGCGGCCCTCGATCTTGAAGCTTGAGACGCCGGCCCGAACAAGGTCTTCGAGGTTCCCGCTCTGGTCATTGTCCCGCAGGCTGAGCACGTGCTTGCGGTGCGCAACCTCGCGCCCGGCGAAATCAATCACCTGATAGGGAAGGCGGCAGGGTTGGGCGCACTGGCCGCGGTTTGCGCTTCGGCCGCTCTCGACGCAGGACAGGTAGCAGCGGCCCGAGTAGGAGACGCACAGCGCTCCGTGCACGAAGAACTCGATGCGGGCCCGCGGCATCGCCGCGCGGCAGGCTGCGATCTCTTCGAGCGTGAGCTCGCGGGCGAGCACCACCTGGGAAAATCCGACGGCATCGAGAAAAGCGGCCTTTTCGGGCGTGCGGATGTCGCACTGGGTGGAGGCGTGGATTTCCAGGGGCGGCAGATCGGTCTTCAAAAGTCCCATGTCCTGGATGATGAGTCCGTCCACGCCCGCCTCATGGGCGGACCAGGCGATGGCGTTCGCCTGCTCGAGCTCCCCGTCAAAGAGGATCGTGTTGAGCGTCAGATAGATGCGGGCGCGGTACCTGTGGGCATAGGCGGCAAGCTTTTCGATGTCCGAGAAGCTGTTGCCTGCGTCGGCTCTCGCGCCGAATCCGGGGCCGCCGATGTAGACGGCGTCCGCCCCGTGCCCGATGGCGGCCATGCCGACAGCGCAGTCCCTTGCGGGCGCAAGCAGTTCAAGCGGTGCGAACGGAGTCGGCGGCACGGGGGGAGGCCTCCTACTTGAGTTTGGCGCTTGGAATCAAGGCCAGCTTGGCGGGATCGGCGCACTTTTCGATTGCCAGGAACGAGGCGAGCTTCTCGTCGCCGGCCTTCTTGGCGGCATCAGCCGGGGACATGCCCTGGTCGTTGCACAGGTCGCGGAAGGCGCCGGCCTTCAAAAGCAGCATCACTGCCTCGCGGGACGGACGGCGGGCCGCCATGTAAAGGGGCGTGACGCCGCTTGCAGTGAGCACGTTCACGCGGGCGCCCTTTTTCAGAAAGAGCTTCATGATCTCGATGTGGCCGTT
>DNLN01000125.1 GCA_003488465.1 Sutterella sp.
CCATGGAATGGGTCTGGGTGAAGGGCCACGCCGGAGACCCGGGGAACGAACGGGCCGATGCGCTTGCCAACGAAGGCGTCGCCAAGGCTCAGGCCGGCACCTCGCTTGAAGGATAAACACCATGCGCCTCATTTGCCTTGATACCGAAACAACCGGTCTTGATCCCCTCAATGGCGACAGACTTGTTGAAGTCGCATGCGTTGACATCACTGGCAGACGCATCACCGACGAGCCCTCGCACCTTTACCAGCACTACGTCAACCCCGAGCGGGAAATTCCAGACGAGGTGCGCGACAAGGTGACCGGCATCAGCAATGAGATGCTCGCCGACAAGCCGCTCTTTTCCGAGATCGCCGATTCCTTCATCGAGTTCGTGCAGGGCGCTGAACTCATCATTCACAACGCCGAATTCGACGTCGGGTTCCTTGACATGGAACTCAAGCGCGCCGGCAAGAAGAAATTGAGCGAGTACTGCCCGGTCATCACCGACACGCTCGCAATGGCAAGGAAAATCTTCCCAGGCATGCGAAACGATCTCGATGCCCTGTGCTCGAGATACGAAATCGACAAGTCTGCCCGTACGCTTCACGGAGCACTCATCGACTCGCAGCTGCTTGCCGAGGTGTATCTTGCAATGACAAGAACCCAGGGTACGCTGATCGGCGACCGCTTCGACGAAATGGCGGACAGCGTTCCGCCGCTGCCCCGTCCCGAGCAGCTCATCGCCGCCACGTGCCCCGCCGACGAGATGGCCGAGCACGAAAAGTTCATCGCGAGGATCGACGGCAAGTGCAAGGCGAAATCCGTCTGGACGCGCATCCACAATCCACCGGCAGCCGAGACTGAGCAGAAAGTCTGAGCCTTGAGGGGTAATACCCCAAAAACTCGCGTCTTTTTGTCTTTCAGTCTGCTCGTTGCCCTAAAATTAACCCGCTTTCAGTCATCCGGCCGCCCGAGAACACACTTTGAGGGCGGCTTTGCGATTCATTTTCTTACTTTTATGATCGAACTTCAGCACATCACGCAGCGCTACACGATGCCTGACGGGACGGAATTTCTTGCCCTGAAGGACGTCTCGCTCACGATCAATGACGGCGAGATTTTCGGCATCATCGGCCGTTCGGGTGCAGGCAAGTCCACGCTCGTGCGCTGCATCAATTTCCTGAACCGTCCGACCGAGGGAACGGTGACGGTGAACGGCAGATGCCTCAATCAGCTCACCGATGGCGAACTGCGCGAAACACGCCGCGGCATCGGCATGATCTTCCAGCACTTCAACATTCTCTCTTCACGCACCGTTTTCGACAATGTGGCCCTGCCCCTTGAGTTCGCCGGCGTCTCCAAGGCCGAGATCCGAGCCAAGGTCGAACCGCTCCTCGATCTCGTGGGCCTCAAGGAGCACCGCGACAAGTACCCGGCGCAGCTCTCGGGCGGCCAGAAGCAGCGCGTAGGCATCGCCCGTGCGCTTGCCATGGATCCCAAGGTGCTGCTCTCGGACGAGGCGACAAGCGCCCTTGACCCGGAAACCACAGTTGCAACACTTGAGCTCCTAAAGAAGATCAACCGGGAACTCGGGCTTACCATCGTGATGATCACGCACCAGATGGACGTCGTAAAGCAGATCTGTGAGCGCGTCGCCGTCATGGACCGGGGCGTCGTGGTCGAAGAGGGCCGCGTGATCGACGTCTTCCGCCGTCCGCGGCATGAAACGACCGTGGCCATGATCGGAAACATCATGGCGCAGGTGCTCTCGCCCTCCGCAGCAAAACGCGTGCGCGAACAGGTTGCCGCCGCGGGCTACACCGACCCCGTGCACATCCTGCGCCTCACGTTCGTGGGCAGCGAAGCCACCACCCCCATCATTTCCGAGTGCTCGCGCAACTTCGGCGTCGACTTCAACATCCTTGCAGGCCAGATCGACGAAGTGCAGGGCGAGAACTTCGGCACGCTCACCGTGCTCATTTCCTGCAAAACCGACCTCTATGCCAAGGCGCTCGACTTCCTGCGCGAGCGCAAGGTCACATACGAGGAGGTGACCAAGTATGTCCTCTGATCTGCTTTTCCTGCTCTGGGACTCGTTCCTTGAGACGCTCACCATGGTGGGCATCTCGGCCGCTCTGGGCGGCCTGTTCGGCATTCCGCTCGGTATCGTCCTGCACGTGACGACACCGGGGGGCGTGCGGCCCATGCCCGTTATCAACCGAATCGCCGGATGGATCGTGAACGCCATCCGCTCGACGCCCTTCATCATCCTGCTGGTCGCCATCATTCCGCTCACGCGCCTCATCGTCGGCACATCGATCGGCACTTCGGCCGCCATCGTGCCGCTCACGATCACGGCAACGCCCTTCATTGCGCGCCTGGTGGAAACGAGCCTGCGCGAGGTGGACAAGGGGCTCATCGAGGCCGCTCAGTCAATGGGGGCGACCGATCTGCAGATCGTGCTCAAGGTACTGCTGCCCGAGGCGATGCCCGGCATCGTTGCGGGGCTGACGGTTGCCGTCGTGTCGCTCGTTGGCGCCTCGGCCATGGCAGGCGCCATCGGCGGCGGCGGACTGGGCGACATGGGCATCCGCTACGGCTATCAGCGCTTC
>DNLN01000019.1 GCA_003488465.1 Sutterella sp.
ACGGCAATGTTTCTTCGTGATTTGACACCGGTGACGCACATGACATTGCCCATGCCCTCGACCGCGGCTCCGAGAGCCTCGGCCATTTTCAATCCGTCGCCCGTCGATCCGGGAGAATTGTCCGTGGGCAGGCTTGCGAATTCCGGTGCCCACTGTCTCACAAGGGCATCGCTCGCGCCAAAACCGCCCGTTGCAAGAATGACACCGTTTCGCGCGCTCACAAATCTTGGCAGCGCATTTGCGCCAAGCTGTACGCTCACGCCGCGCACGACGCCCGTCATGTCGGTTCTGAGGCTCAGAGCGCGGGCGCTTGTGCAGATTTCCACTCCGAGGCGCAGCGCCTCGTGCGAGAGCGCCCGGATGTATCCCTCTCCTCTCGGAGCGTTCGGCCTGATGCAGCGCCGCCAGCCCGTGCCTTCAGCTTCGTAGATGTGCGGCTCAAAACTCACTCCGAGCCGCTCGAGCCAGTCGGCGACCAGCGGAGCCTGCTCGACCATCTGTCTGACAAGATCAGGATCGCCCAGATCGTGTCCGGCGTTCAGCGTCTGAAGCACGTGCAGGGAGAAGGAATCAGGGATCCCGAGCGGAGACTGACGCCTGGGGTCGACCACTGCCATGAAGCCGGCCGACTGCAGGGTGTCTCCGCCAATGGCTGGCATCTTCTCAAGAACGCACACCGAAGCCCCTTTCTGTGCAGCCGACACCGCGGCTGCAAGGCCTGCGCCTCCGGCGCCGACAATGACGACGTCGTAGACAAGCCCCGGGGCATCCGCGGCAAAGGAAGCCGGCGGAACCGCTCCGGCCGCAAAGGCAAGGCCGCATGCAAGCAGCGAGCGGCGCGAGCACCCGGACTCAAGCATTCGATCCATTCTCTTCAGGAGCGATTTCCCGGTTGTACTCGTCGACGACACGCGAGATCTCCACTGCGTTCACAAGCCCCCACTTCTTGTAGATGCGGGAACGGTAGACCTTGACGGTCTGTTCGGAAATGCCGAGCGCGGAGCTGATCATCTGAGTGGTCAAGCCCTTGCTGATTAGCTGAGCGACCTCAAGTTCGCTTCGCGTGAGCTGTCCGATCAGCTTGCGTACTTCATCAAGTTCCTGGATGCGCTGCAGTTTGCGCTCATTGATCGCAATCGCCTTGTGCACAACCGCCTGAAGTTTCTCCGGGTCGGCGGGCTTGAGAAGAAAATCGACGGCCCCGTCCTGGATGGCCTGCACGGCCATCTGCACCTCGCCGTGACCGGTGAGGAAAATCACGCTCAAGGGACTGCGCTGCCGCAGCATCTGCGCGTGCAGCTCCAGACCGCTCATGCCCGCCATGCGGACATCTAGGATCACGCATCCGGGGCGGTTCATGTCGTCGGTGTCAAGAAAAGCCGTGGCGCTCGTATACGTCGCGACTTCAAATCCGGCAATCCGAAGCATGAATGAAAGCGATCCGCAGACGGACTCGTCATCGTCCACGATTCGCACTAGGGCGTTTCTAAAATGCATGTTGAAAGCGGGAATTCGGGAAGTAATTGAAATAGTATTACCTTTTCAAGGCAAAAACCGAATCCGCTTTCGCCATTTTAATGCGGCTCTGGCTGTCTCCCGTCGTCCAACCAACTATTTCGATTCTTCGATCGGGGCCAGATGCCTGCAGCATCCCGACTAGAGATCACCGGGCAATTTCACGCGTGTTGCGCGCGATGCTTCGGCCGGGGCAATGCCGGAACCGGCCGCAGGAAGAATCACAGTTGCAACAAAACCTCCTTCCGGACGATTCTGGAACTCCATGTGGCCCTTGTGGGTCTCGGCGATGCCCACGGCGATGGCAAGCCCCATGCCGAGACCGGAAGGCTCGGCGACGGCCCCCGGCTGTCCGAGCCTGGCGATCAGAGGCTCAGGCACCCCGGGCCCGTTGTCGCTCACGATGATGCGCACGAATCCCGCACTGCTGACCGCCGAGATTCTGATCACGGGAGATCGGACGTCGAGAAGAGCATGGTCGGCGTTGCGAAGCAGATTCAGAAACAGCAGCTCGAGCGCCACAGGGTCGGCCGAAAGGACAATGTCGCCGGGAACAGATTTTTCAATCCTCGCCCGCGAGGATTGCCCGAGCAGGAAGTCTTCGATCAGCCGGTCGATAACATCGCTCAAGCGGCACTCGCTCACCACGTAGGGTCTGCCCTTGGCGTAGACGCGCACGCGCTCAACGATGTCGGCCACGCGCTGCGCCTGATCAGCAATGACTGTGAGCACGGTTTGGGTTTCCGGTTCTGCCCCCCGGCCCTTCTGAGCGAGCATCTTGAGACCGGCCGCATAGTTGATGATGTTGGTGACGGGCTGCTTGATCTCGTGGGCAAACATGCTCGAGAGCTGACTGACGAGATTGCTCCGCTCAAGCAGGTGAAGATAGTGCTGAGTCTTGTTGGCCTGTCCGATCAGCGCCTCCTTCTCCCGGATCATCTGAACGAGCTCTCCGGTCCTGCGCCGGATGAGCACGTTCGTGCGGTGGATGTGCAGCACGACGGCCACTATGAGGAGCCCGACAAACAGCAGCCCCAGGGTGATCTGCATCCGGTAGCGGTCAAAGAACACTGTGGGCGTACGCTCCCTCAGATAACTGTAGGGGCCGATCTTCAATCGCTCAAGCACTGCATTCACGGCGACAAGATCGGTCGCCGGCACCCATTCCCAATCCCGGTCCTCCCTAGGCATCTGCAGCAGGGCGATCGTGACGTCCTTGGCAACGTCAGGAGAAACCTGGGGGGTCGTAGCGAAGATCTCGCCGGGAAGCCGCAACGTCGAGCGCATGCACCGCTCGCCTGGCTGCGTGCGGTCATTGATCACCCGGAGCGACTGTCTGCTCACCAAGCCGTCCCTCACCAACTCCTCGAGCCTGCAGCTTGACAAGAAGGCCACGTCGGCCCGCCCGAGACTGAGCAGCGAGATCTCATCGGGGTAGTGGAACTCGGTGAAGCGCTTCTCGGCGAAAAACCGGTCGGGATCATATCCGCTGCGCGCAATCTCATCGAGCAGC
>DNLN01000059.1 GCA_003488465.1 Sutterella sp.
CTCTTGAGTTCAACGCGGATCGGCAGTCTGCCTTGGAGTTCGGGCACCAGATCCGAAGGCTTGGAGAGGTGGAACGCACCCGAGGCGATGAACAGGATATGGTCCGTTCTCACCCAGCCGTACTTGGTCTTCACCGACGTGCCTTCGATGAGCGGCAGCAGATCGCGCTGCACGCCCTCGCGGGAGACGTCCGCTCCGGAGGACTCGCCTCCCTTGGCGATCTTGTCGATCTCGTCGATGAAGACAATACCGTTGTTCTCGACATTGTCGATCGCTTCGCGCGTCACCTCGTCCTTGTCGATCATCTTGGAGGCCTCTTCATCGGTAAAGACCTCGAGAAGCTCCTTGACCTTGAGTCGCTTTCTTTCCTTTCTCTGCTGCTGGATCTTTTCAAAAATGCTCTGCAGCTGGTTCTCCATGTCGTCCATGCCTTCGGGCGTGATCATGTTGACGACTGGGCCGGTTGCCGGCACTTCAGCCTCCAGAACCTGCTCATCAAGGAGCCCGGCGCGAAGCTGCTCGCGAAAACGCCTCTTGGCCGCGCCTTCGGCAGGCGCAACCGTGGAACCGTCCGGGTTGGTGATCTGGCGGGGCGGCGGCACAAGCAGCTCGAGAATCCGCTCCTCGGCAAGCTCCCTCGCACGCGTCTGAACGCGTCTCTTGCGGCTCTCTCGCGTGAGCTTCATGCCCGACTCCATGAGGTCGCGGATGATGGACTCGACGTTGCGGCCAACATAGCCGACTTCCGTGAACTTCGTCGCCTCCGTCTTCACAAAGGGAGCATCCGTTAACTTGGCAAGGCGCCTGGCGATCTCAGTCTTTCCGACGCCCGTCGGTCCGATCATGAGAATGTTCTTGGGCGTGATCTCCGAATGCAGGGGCTCGGGCACCTGGGCTCGGCGCCAGCGGTTGCGCAGCGCAACAGCGACCGCCTTCTTGGCGTCATCCTGTCCAACGATGTACTTGTCAAGCTCGCTTACGATCTCGCGAGGCGTCATCATGTTCTCTTGAGGCATCTCTAGTCAGTCCGCTCAGTCGTTTGAAGTCTCGTTTGTCTTGTCCGTGAGGCCAATCGTCTCCACCGTGTGGTTCTGATTGGTGTAGATGCACAGGTCGCCGGCAATGCGCAGAGCCGCGCGGGCGATCTGTTCGGCATTCATCTCGGTGTGCTCGCTCAAGGCGCGCGCGGCCGAAAGCGCATAGGAGCCGCCCGAGCCGATCGCGGCGATGCCGTTCTCAGGCTCAATCACGTCTCCGTTGCCCGAAAGGATCAGCGTCATGCTGGCGTCGGCCACGATCATCATGGCCTCAAGGTGCCTCAGGGCCCGGTCCGTGCGCCATTCCTTGGCAAGCTCAACCGCAGCCCTCATGAGAATGCCCGAGTGCTTCTCGAGCTTGCCCTCGAACCGCTCGACAAGCGTAAAGGCGTCCGCCGTGGCGCCGGCAAAGCCGACGAGGATCTTGCCGTGAAACACGCGGCGCACCTTGCGGGCGGTTCCCTTGAAAACAACGTTCCCGAGGGTCACCTGTCCGTCGCCAGCCATGCAGACGGCCGCGCCACGGCGCACGCAAAGAATTGTCGTTCCGTAAAACTTGTCCATGTCGATCACTCTTTTCCGATAGAAAAAGGGAGGCGCCATCTCCTCCCTCTTGCCGCCAGAATGCGGTCCGCCGCAGCCGGACATGCCGCCGGCTGCTGGTTGCATAGGGCGCTGCCGCGCCCTAATCGCCAAAGATCTTCTGCTTGATCTCGCGGCGCTGCTGCGCTTCCAGAGAAAGCGTTGCCGTGGGGCGGGCGAGAAGACGCTTGACGCCGATCGGTTCGCCGGTCTCTTCACACCAGCCGTACTCGCCGTCATCAATGCGCTTGATGG
Organism: Sutterella sp.; assembly: GCA_003488465.1. Lineage (GTDB taxonomy): Bacteria > Pseudomonadota > Gammaproteobacteria > Burkholderiales > Burkholderiaceae_F > Duodenibacillus. The sequence continues at coordinate 1,875 of DNLN01000059.1, forward strand.
CCGCCTGCACCTTCTTCAGAAGCTTTCTTTCCCGATCGCGGGTGCGCAGCTCAAGAGCATGCTCCTCTTCGATCGTCGCCCGGTCGGCAGGATCAGGCACAACCGTGGTTTCCCGAAGGTTCTCGGTCGTCTGTCCTGCGTTATGCCGCAGCTGAGCTTCCATTTGCGAGAGCCGATTGCGGAAGAATTCAAGCTGGCGCTCATTCATGTACTCAGAGTCATCCATCTTGAGAATTTCTTCTTCAGTGAGAAGTTTCTTGGTCGCCATAAAGGGTTCCTTTCCAGTCTCTGTTCGGTTCCAATCAGTGAATTGTATTTAATCACTTCCGTCCGGCGCTGTCCACAGGCCCTTCACAAGAAAACGCTCCCAAGAATATCGGGGTTTCTCATGACAGCGCTATGAAGTAAGCGCGGAGAATAGCACATATCCCTGTGTTCTAGGCCAGGCACGAGTCCAATCCCTTGAGGATTGCATCCTGAGGCAGATTCCGGCCAATGACGACGATTCGGTTCATGGGCTTTCTCTCGCCCCAGCGGCCGAGCGCATCGGCGCTGAAGATCTGATGCACGCCCTGGAATACGACGCGAAGCTCCGAGCCCTGCACATAGAGCAAGCCCTTGTAGCGAAGCATGTCAGGGCCGTACACGTTCACAAGGCTCTGCATGAACTGCTCGAAGCGTCGCGGCTCGATCGGCTTATCAGACTCCCAGACGAAGGCTGCCACCGCATCATCGTGATTGTGCTTGTGCGCTCCGGTAAGAAATCCCGGATCGACATCGAGCACGTCGTTCATGTTGAATCCGTAGAGGTTGAGCACCTCGTCAACAGCGACGTTGCCCATATTGACGGGTTTGATCTGGGCGCGGGGATTCATGGCCACAAGCCTCTGGCGGAGCTTCTCATACTCCTCGGCCGTCACCAGATCGGTCTTGGAGACAAAGATCCTGTCGGCAAAGCCCACCTGATCCTTGACCTCGGGCTGCTCATCCATCGTCTGCATGCCGTGCTTGGCATCCACAATGGTGACGACGCCGTCCAGTCGGTAGTAGCAGGCGACCACGTCATCGAGAAAGAACGTCTGGCAGACGGGGCCGGGATTGGCAACACCAGTGGTCTCGATCACGACATAGTCAAAGTCGATCTCGCCTTTTTCCTTGCGGTGGCGCAGATCGGTGAGGATGCGGGACAGATCGCCGCGGATCGTGCAGCAGATGCAGCCGTTGTTCATCTGGACGATCTGGTCCTTGCCGGACTGCACCAGCAACTCGTTGTCGATGCCCGTCTCGCCGAATTCGTTTTCAATCACGGCGATCTTGTGCTTGTGGTCCTCGGTGAGGATGCGGTTCAGAAGAGTCGTCTTGCCGGCTCCCAGAAAGCCCGTGAGGATTGTGACCGGAATGTCCGGCTCATGATTCGGATCAAAATCTTGTTCTTGCATTTTCTTCTCTTGGTTTTCACAAACAAATTCTGTTCTACGGGCGCATCAGCAGATGCAGCCCCTTGAGATACTCGCCCTCCGGATAGGTCATCAGGAGCGGATGGTCCGCACCCGCCCCAAAGCGGCCGATCGCCCAGGCCTCGCGATGCACGTCAAAGACGGCCCCCGCAACGATCTTCTGGAACAGATCCACATCGATCGCGCCCGAGCAGGAGAACGTGAAGAGATGTCCGCCCGGCGCAAGCAGCCGCATTCCGTTGAGGTTGATGTCCTTGTAGGCCCGGGCCGCACGCTCGACGTGATAGTGGCTGGAGGCGAACTTCGGCGGATCCAGGATCACGAGGTCGTACTGCTCGCCCGCCTCGCGCTGCGCCCTCAAAAAGGCGAACACATCGGCTTCCACCCACTGCATGCGGCTCGCATCAAAGTCGTTGAGCTGCGCATTCTCCGAGGCTCTTGCGAGCGCCTCGGCCGAACTGTCGACACTCACGACCCGCTCGGCGCCTCCGGCCATCAGAGCAAGCGAAAAGCCGCCCGTGTAGCAGAAGCAGTTGAGCGCCCTGAGACCCCGGCCGTTTTTGCGGCGGAACTCCTCGGCAAGCCTTTGCGCGGCAAGCCGGCTCTCGCGCTGGTCAACATAAAACCCCGTCTTGTGGCCATGCCGCACATCGACCCAGTACTTGACGCCGTCCTCGATGACTTCGATTTTCTCAGGAGGTTCGGCGCCGCAGAGTACGCCGACCCGGCTCGCAAGGCCCTCCCTTGTGCGCGTAGCCGCGTCGGACCTGTCAAAAACACCCTTGGCGCCCGTCAGCTCCATGAGCGTTGCCGCAATCAGATCCCGGCGCTGCTCGGCGCCCGCGCTCTGAAACTGCGTGACTAGCCAGTCGCCGTAGCTGTCAACAATGAGACCGGGCAGGCCGTCGGCCTCGCCAAACACAAGACGCCGCGCGGTGGTCCGCTCAAGGAGCGCATCCCTCGCGCTCACCGCGGCCTTCAGGCGCCCCTCGACAAACCCCGGAGCATCCATCGGCTCGGCCTCGTCAAAACTCCAGACGCGCACCCGAAGAGCAGAGCTCGGGCAGTACGCGCCGTACCCGAGGAATGTCCCATCGAATGCCCTCACGCACACGGCATCCCCGGAAAGAGGCTTGCCGGCCACCTTGCCGATCGCCGTGTCATACACCCAGGGATGACGCCGAAGCAGGCTCTTTTCCTTTCCCTTCTTAAGCACGACATCAATCATTTATTTACTCCGTCAGGCAACTCAATGGTTCCCTCGAAAACATACTGCGCTTCACCCGAAAGATACACGGGCTCTCCTTCGCCCTCCCAAGACACGGCGAGCACTCCGCCCGGCATCCGCACTTTAACCTCAGAGTCAAGCATGCCGCGCCGGATTCCGGCAAGCACGGCGGCACAGGCCCCGGTCCCGCAGGCGGCGGTCTCGCCCGCTCCGCGCTCATACACGCGAAGCCTCACATGCGTGCGGTCGATCACCTGCAGAAAGCCCACGTTCACCGATTCGGTGAACACGGGGCTTGCCTGCACGGCGGGCCCGAGTTCGTCCACAAGGGCCGTATCCACGTCGCCTACGAGCATCACGGCATGCGGGTTGCCCATGCTCGCCACACTCATCCAACAGTCGCCGGCATCCGTGCGGATCTGGTACAGCGTGTCGGCAGCCCGCGAAAGGCGGCTCACGCCCTCGCAATTCATGGCGAGCGCTTCGGGCTCAAAGCGCGGAACGCCCATATTGACCCGCACCATGTCATCCTCCAGCATTGTCATTTGCACCGGACCGGCAAGCGTCTCGCACAAAATCGAGCGTTTCCCGGTCAATCCCTTTCTCCTTGCGAAAAGTGCAAAGCACCTTGCACCGTTGCCGCACATCTGCGCCTGACTGCCGTCGGCATTCCAGATCAGGTACCGGAAATCGAATTCAGCAGACGCGGCCTTCGAAAGCACCAGCAGCTGATCGCAGCCCACGCCACGCCTGCGGTCGCAAATGAGGCG
>DNLN01000024.1 GCA_003488465.1 Sutterella sp.
TCACCTCGCCCATCCGCCGCTATCCGGATCTGCTGGTGCACCGCACGATCCGCGCGATCCTCTCTGGCAGGCGCTATCGGCCGGAAATCCAGATTGACCCCTCGCGCCTCATGGCTTCGCACGCCGGATTAGTCGTGCAAAAGAAGCTTGAGGCGGCCGCGCGGCCCGCATCCGAGCGGGGCTCCAAACCCAATCCCGCGCATGAGGCCTGGGTGCGGATCGGCGCAATCTCCTCGGCCGCCGAGCGGCGCGCCGACGAGGCAAGCCGCGACGTCATGGCCTGGCTCAAGTGCATGTACGCCAAGACGCTCACCAGAAAGTCCTACCGCGGCACCATCACGGGCGTGAACCCGGCCGGACTCTATGTCGTGCTCGACGACTTCTTCATCGAGGGCTTCGTGCACATCTCCCGGATCGGCACGGACTACTACTTCTATGACGAGTCTAGCGGCGTGCTGGTAGGGGAGGCCTCGCAGAAGCGCTACAGGATCGGCGATAAAATCAGCGTCCACGTGTTTTCCGTTGACGAAGCGGGCCGCAGCATCGAGTTTGAGGCGAGCGCCGCACGCGGCAAGCAGCGCTTCAGTGACGAATGGTTCTAGAGAGACGAAATATGAGCAAGCAAGTGGTTCTCGCCGGCTTTCACGCCGTCAATTCCCGAGTGCGCACCAAGCCTGAGACGGTGCGCATCGTTTACATCGACGCCGCCCGGCGCGACAAGCGCATGCACGAGTGCCGCCAGAAAATCGAGCAGGCCGGCGTGAAGGTCGTGCAGGCCGACGCCAGGCGCCTGGACGGCATGGCTCCCGACATCCCGCATCAGGGCATCGTGGCGCTTGCCGATTCCGTGGACGTGTCGATGAGCTTTGACGAGCTGATGGACGCCATCACGCCCGAGACGTTCCTGCTCATTCTTGACGGCGTCACCGATCCGAGAAACTTCGGTGCGTGCCTGCGCACGGCTGACGCCGCGGGCGTACAGGCCGTGGTGGTGCCAAAGGACCGCTCTGCGAGCTATTCGCCGGCGGCCGCAAAGGCTGCTGCGGGCGCGATGGAAACCGTGCCGGTCGTCACGGTGACCAACCTTGCCGGCGCGATCGTCGAGCTGCGCGACGCCGGCGTGTGCGTGGTCGGCACGGCGGGCGAAGCCACAAAAAGCATCTACGACTTCGACCAGAAGCGGGCCTTTGCCTGGGTGCTCGGAGCCGAGGGCGAGGGGCTGCGACAGCTCACGCGCCGCAGGTGCGACGATCTTGCGAAAATCCCCATGCAGGGCTCGGTCGAGAGCCTGAACGTTTCCGTCGCGGCTGGGATTTGCCTCTTTGAAACGGCGCGCCAGAGACGCGGCGGCTAGAGTATCTGCAGCAGTGCCATCCAGAGCGGAATCGTGACGAGCGAGCAGGCGGTCTGGATGGTCGTGAGGTCGGCGACGGCCGGGCCGTTGCCGCCCATCCGCACCGCAAGGATGTAGCACGAGTTCGCGGTCGGCAGCGCCGTGAAGCAGAGCAAGGCGCCGAGCTTGACGGCGGACAGATCAAGGAAGAGTCCGGCGGCAAGCGACACTGCGGGCACCAGCACCAGGCGCTCGAGCGTTGCAAGCGCAAGCAGCTTTCTGTACGCCTTGAAGTCCTCGATGCGAAGGCCCGCGCCGATCGCCATCAGGGCAAGCGCAAGCGAAGCGTTTCCAAGCGACTTGAAAATCCCCGTGACAAGATCGGGCATCGCCAGGCCCAGTGTGTTGAAGGCAAGTCCCGCGACCGTCGCAATGATGAGCGGGTTCTTGCAGATCGAGCCGATGACGCCGGAAATTCCCGATCCTTCCTTCTGTACGGCCTGCGCGAGGTCGGCAACCGCCACGGCGTTCGAGATCGGCACCCACACGCCCACGAGCAGGGCAAAGAGCGCAAGACCGATGTCTCCGTAGAGCGCAAGCACGATGGCAAAGCCGATGTACGAGTTGAAGCGGTAGCCGCACTGCCGGATCGAGGCGTCGGTGCGCCGGTCGGCGGGCGCAATCTTCGAGATGAGATACGCAAGGCCGATCGCGCAGGTCATGGAGCCCACGCCGCAGACAAGGTACATCCCGGTCTGCATCACCGAGATGGATGCGTGCGCCACGCTGTTAAAGAGCAGCGGCGGAAAAAGCACGTAGTAGACGAGTTTCTCGATGCCGTCCCACATGGAGCGGGGAAAGAGCCTGTGCCGCGAGAGCGCAAGTCCCAGGGCGATCAGAAGAAAGGGCTGGAGGATGACGGTGAAAAAGGACATAGGGTGTATTGCTTAGGTGTCTCGTGCTGTCTGGAGTCTAGCCATTTGATTGCTGATATTTCGTTGCTTTTTGCCTGAAATTTCCTTACACATATAACCATAGGTTATCGATAAGACAGTGAGTCATGAGAAATCTTTCAGATATTGACCTTGATTTGCTTCGAGTTTTCAACCGTGTGGCACGCTTTGAGAGCATGACCGTTGCGGCCCGCTCGCTCTTTGTGACGCAGCCCGCGGTTTCAAAGGCCGTGGGGCAGCTCGAGGAGCGCCTTGGCGCAAAACTCTTTTTGCGAAGCGGCAAGCGGCTCTCGCTCACCGAGCAGGGGCTCGTGCTCTACGAGACCACGCAGCGCATGCAGCAGGCCCTGCAGGCAGGCTCGGAAAAGCTCCAGCGGCTGGGGCTTCACGCCGAGGGCTGCGTGCGGGTCGCCTTTCCGTTTCTGCTGCTGCACTTTTACAGATCTTGCCCGTAAAGCCGTCGGTTTTAACCGATGGATATAAGGGCAAGAGCCGCAGGCTCTTTGTTCTGTAATATAGCAGTCGGGATCACATTTGCAGTCCATCATGCAGACCTTCAAGTTCAAACTCATGCAATCCAGACGCAACCGCAAGCTGCATCG
>DNLN01000227.1:0-1568 GCA_003488465.1 Sutterella sp.
CCGGCATTCGCCGGCCAGCTTTTCAATAATGGCCTGCGTCGAGCCGAACGGGGCATAACAGGCGCTCTGCCCCGCGCTCATCTCGATGAGATCGTCGCGATCCTGAAGAACCGCGGCGCGCAGGATCGGCAGCAGCACCTGCAGGTGCGCCGGATACTGGGCGGGCTTCACGCCAGCCTGGTTCAACGCCTCGACAAGGCCGTTCGGCACCACGCGCGTGAGGCGCCCAGAAAAAGTGCGCGTGAGTTCAAGAGAGCTGTCCGACATGTACTGCAAAATGTCCTTGTGCATGGGATGCGCGGCGCTCTCCGGGGTTCTGAGAAGCAATGTCCCCACCATGCAGCCGCAAGCCCCTGCGACAAGACTCGCAGCCATCTGCGCCCCCGTTGCGATGCCGCCGCTTGCGATCACAAGCCGCTTGCTCGCCCGGGCCGCCGGACCAATGAGCGAAGAAAGGCCGATCAGGCTCTGCTCATCGGTCACTTCGAAATTCAGTCTCGGGCCGCCCGCCTCGGCGCCCTGAACAATGATCGCCTGACAGCCCGCGGAGCGAAGCACCTTGGCTTCCTTCAGACACGTGGCCGCGCCCATCATCGTGACGCCACGCGCTTCGAACTTCTCCGCGTAGACCTCGCGCAGGCCCCCGAAACTCGTGCAGACGACAGGCACCTCTTCGGCTAGGAGCACCTCAATCTGCGCTTCAAAGTCGGGAAGCGCCGCGGGCTTGTATTCCGTCGGCAGTCCCATCTGCTCCATGAGCGGCGTGAGCGCATCATGGAGTTCCCTTGCTCCCGCCTCAGACGGATTCTTCGGCGGCACCCGGAGGTTGACGGCAAAGGGCGCGTCGGATAGAGCCCTGAAGGCACGAATCTCCTCCTGCAGCTTTTCGGGCGAAAGAAGATCCCCCGCGAGCACGCCCAGGCCCCCGGCCCCGGCAACTGCTGCCGCCATCTGCGGCGTCGTGACACCCGCCATCGGGGCATTCATGACAGGAGTCTCAACGCCAAAAAGCGCCTTGAACTCCCGAGCCCTCTTCTCAAACAGATTGTCCATGCCCGTGTCCTTTTAAAACCGCGCCCAGCGGCAGGCCTCGCGATTGTTGCAAAGCGCCGCAAACTCAGTGGGATCTCCGATGTTGCCCCAAAAGCCGTTCCAAACCTCAGCCGTCAGATGCCACTGCCAGAGCCAGGGAAAAAGCTTGGACGCCACGGCAGGAAGACCCTCGAAAATTCTGGGTGACACGATCATGAGGCAGCCGTAGGTGTGGGGCCCGGGGCCAGGTTCCAGGCTTCCGTCCTCATACACCGTGAGGTCGCCCCTTGCGTGATAGGACGGGTTGGGAACGGCAACGATGTGCCCGTCAAGCGTCCCCTCGCCAATCGCCTGCGCCTTCTGTAGGAGCCTTTCCATGGGAAACGCATGCACGACGTCGCCCGCCGCCACAATGAAGGGTTCGGCGCCGTCCGTGAGCAACGGCAATGCCTTCACGATGCCGCCCAGGCTCTCGAGCGCCGCCTCGTGGCTGTCGCCCTCGCGGCTGATCGTCAGGCGAATGCCTTTTGCCGTCT
>DNLN01000227.1:1620-2703 GCA_003488465.1 Sutterella sp.
CCTTTTGCCGTCAGTTCCTGCGGCAGCCCCTCAAAGGCATCCGCCAGATGCGCCGTGTTCATGACAAGGTCCGTCACCCCGGCGCGTTTCAAGGCCGCCACGCTCCAGTCGCAGAGCCTGCAGCCATTCGCCTTCAGCAGGGGCTTGGGACAGGTGTCGGTGAGAGGGCGAAGGCGCTTACCGCGCCCCGCCGCAAGAATCAACGCCTTCATGGGACTGCTTTGGCACAAAGCCCCCAGTGTTCAAACTGGGGCTTCGCGCCGTACCTCCGTGAAAAAAGTTGTTTCACGAGTGGGACGCCATTCCCCGAGGAAATCAAAACGTCCACTCGTGCCGGCTCTTTTCCTCCTCGAACTCATCGAGGAGCCAGTTGATCGGCTTTAAGTCATGATAGCGGTTGGAAGTCTGCCGAACATAGTTGATGAACCTCGGCGTATCCGCCAGATACTTGGGCTTTCCGTCGCGATAGTTGATGCGCGCGAAGATCCCGAGCACCTTCAGATGCCGCTGCATGCCCATCCATTCGACATCCTCCCAGAAGGTGCCGAAGTCAGCGGGAACCGGAATGCCGGCCTTCCTTGCCTTCTCCCAGTAGCGGATGGTGACGTCCAGCACGAACGACTCTCCCCAGCTCACGAACGCATCGCGCATGAGGCTCGCGATGTCGTAGCTCACCGGTCCGTAGAGCGCATCCTGAAAATCAATGACACCGGGGTTGGGAGTGCTCACCATGAGGTTGCGGGGCATGAAGTCGCGATGCACGAACACGCGCTGCTCGGCAAGATTGTGGGCGATAATTTTCTCAAAGCACGCGCCGACGATCTCCTTTTGCCTGTCATTCATCTGGTAGCCGCGGTGACGCGCGACGTACCACTCGGGGAAGAGATCGATCTCGCGCTTCAAGACTGCATGGTCATATTCGGGCAGCACTGCCGGCCGGGAGATTTTCTGCCAGGCGACGAGCGCATCGGTTGCGGCATCAAAAAGTCCGAAGGCGTTCTCTTCGTTGAGCACATCAAGATAGGTCTGGCGTCCGAGATCGCTCATGAGGATGAGGCCCTGCGCCTCATCGGTCTCAAAAAG
>DNLN01000040.1:0-5669 GCA_003488465.1 Sutterella sp.
AGAAGAAGGGTTCCGTAGAGTGTTTCCGTGCACTTTGCTCCCATGACGACGGCTAGAGTTCTTCTGCCGATCGAGGCATCGTGCTCAATGTCCCGGTAGTTGTTGACGACAAGCACAGCGGTGGCAATCATGCCCATGGCGCTTGCGAGCACCATGCAGGCGGCAGAGACCGTCCCAGTCTGCAGATAGTACGTGCCGCAGACCGCGGTGAGGCCGAAGAAGACAAAGACGCACAATTCGCTCAGAGGCGTGTATGCAAGCGGTTTCGGGCCTCCCATGTAGCAGTAGGCGCAGGCGATCGAGCAGATCGTGATGAGCGCCATGATCCAGCCCCCCACGCTGATGAGGTATGCAGTGTCTAGGAGCGCAATGACGGCAAGAAGCCTGATTGCCAGTTCAACCTGCCTGACAGTGAGCCAGCCGAAGCTTGTCGCACGCGGCAAGCCCTTTCTGTTGCCTGTCTCGGCCTTTTTCTTTGTGTATCCCGCATCGTTTTCCATGTTGGTAATCGCCTGCATCAGCACGGAGAGCAATGCCGTGGCGGCGGCAACGAGAGGATCGATGCGCCCGGTGTCCATCAGTGCGCAGGACAGTCCAATGAACACGGGAGCGAGAGCCACTCCCCAGGTTTTCGGTCGGGCCGCCGTCATCCACGCCTTGAAGGCGCCGGGATATTGAGAAGTGTTCTGCTGCATGGTTTGTGTGCGCTGCTAGAGAACGACCTTGACGAGCGGGTGAGAAGTCAGCATGCGGTAGATGCTGTCCAGCTGCGCTTTGCTCTGAGCCTGGATGACGACATTGAGTGCCGTATATTTTCCGTTGCGCGACGGTGTGCTCTTGATCGTGCTGGGATCAAATTCAGGCACAAGTTCGCGCACTGCGCTCCCGATCCGTTTGGCAAAATCAGGCTGCGTGAGTCCCATCACCTTGATTGGAAATTCAGTCGGAAAGGTGAGCAGTTCGGTTTCTTCTGAAGGGGTAAGTTGGCTTTCGGTCATTTCTTGGTCTTTTTCTGTGTGATTCGTTCAAAGAAGTTAAGGCGATCCACATCTTCAGCCGTCACGGCGTCGTACTCGGTAATCAGCGTGTCGTTTCTGTAAATCTTGAGGACGCCTGCGAACATGCCTTTTTGCACGGGCGCGGGAATCTCTGGCGCGTGCTCGAGATTGATGGCAAGATCCTTCACGCCGTTTTCGAGCAGTTCCTTTCTTGGCAGCGTCACGCGCACAGGCTTGGAAACAGTGATGTCGACGGAAGATTTCACTCCTTCCTTCACTGGAAGCCGCCCGATCACCGTTCCCGCATCGTAAAGTTCGATCGATTCGAACTCAGTCTGGCATTGCGTCAGGATTTTTGAGGATTGATCAAGCTCGCGGCTGCGGTTCATCCGGTCCACAAAGACGAAATGCAGCTCGCGCGCAGGCAGCTGCCTGTCTCCGCCTCTTGTCCAGATTCCGGCCAGCATGCAGCATCGATTGAGCGTGAGCGGAATGATGGATTTGTCATCAGGATTGATGAGCGTGAATGGATTCTTGAGTGTTTGACCCTCAAAGGAAAACTCTTCTTCTGCAAGGTACGCGCTTTCTTCAGGAAATTCCTCTCTGAGTGCGCGAATGAGCAGCAGAAAATCATTTGCGGTTGTACGCTGCTCCGGAGCGGCGATCGGCGAAGAGAAAAGCGAGTGCTCCATGTGAAGCGCCCTTGCCTGTTTGTTCATTGCCGCGACAAAGGCGCGAACCGAGCCGCTCACCTTGCTCGCGAGAACCACGGCGGCGTCTTCGGCGCCAACGGTGGCGACAAGACGCAGAAGCACTTCAAGATGAAGCTCCTCCTTTGGATCCACGCCGACCCGAACCCTGCCCTCCTCCTTCAAGGCGGGTTCAAGATCCAGAGCATCCTCTCTGATCTTCATTGATTCTTCGGCTTTTCCTGCTGCGGCCTTCAGAGCCGTGTACAGAGTCATGAGCCGCACGGCCTCCCTCGGATTAAAGGACTCATCGGGCTCGTGTTCGCTCAGAACCTGGGCACTATCGAGATCCTTCACCATCCAGGCAAGACTGGAGAATTTGGCATTGGGAGCCGCCAGGGTGTGGGTTCCAGCGGCTAGGAGCATGACGGCAAGAAGAAAAGTTTTTAATTTCACGATTGTAAAATTTAAAGTTTAAGGGCAAGCAGCCTTGCCTCACTGGAAATGGAAACAAGATTTCGGTTCATGGAATCCTCGGCACATGTGCCGATTGAGTGAACCTTCTTTCCTGCGGTCAGAAGCGCGTAGTAGATCGATCTGTTGGGCGAGCGCTCCCAGCACACCACCACGTGCGTGATGGGAATGGTGACGGGATCCCTGTGGTGTTCGCCGCGGCTCACGTGGATTGAATAGTTGTCGATGAGCTCGAAGTTCACACCGCGGAACGTCTGCACGCCCTTCATGCGAAGCCATTTCCAATCGCAAAGTTTCGTGCGGATGTACAGGAGCTGCTTGGTTTCCTCTTCATTGCGTTCCATGAGATAAACCTGACGCACGGGAGGCGCGATTTCGGGAATCACGCCAAGAACGCCCCCCTTGTTCTCCTTGACCGAGCCGATGCCCCAGGCGTTTCGCCATGCTTGAGCATCGGAAAATGCAACCTCCCTCTGGCCGCAGGCAAGGTATCTGGCGACAGCAAGTCCGATCGTATTGGTTCCCAGCACGGCTACGCGGTCACCAACGGCCATCTGGTCGGCGAGCAGTTCCTCATATGTAAGCACGTTTGATGAATCGATGCCATCGATATCGGGGACGCGAGGCGTCGCTCCAGCAGCAATGACGTACTCATCAAAGTGCCTTTCTGTGAGCAGCTCTTTGGTTGCCGGCGTGTTTGTTCTGATGACAACGCCAAGGGACTCCAGTTCCTTTTCGATACGCTCAAGCCACGGCAGGAACAACTCCCGGCCGGGAATCCGTCCCATCATGCGGAGCATTCCGCCGATTTTCTCGCTCTTTTCAAAAAGATGAATCTTGTGGCCGCGGCGGGCGGCAGTGAGCGAGAAGAAGAGTCCAGCGATCCCTGAGCCGACGACGGCGATTTCCTTTGGTCGGGCAGCCGGCTTTTCCAGAACTTCCTGAGACTCGAAAAGATAGGGATTCACAAGGCACGAAATCGGCTCATTTGGGTGATTGTTTTTCTTGATGCAGCCGATCATGCAGCGCGTGCAGGCATTCACGAGCTCTTCCTGTCCGGAAAGGCTTTTGACGATGAACGCGGGATCGGCAATGAGCGGTTCGGCGACTTCAAAGATGGCCGCGTCGTTCATCGCGGCGATTGCTTCCATCTTTTCCATCGAGGCCAGTTCTTTTCCAAACACCACGGGCATTTCCGCAATTTCGGAAAGCGCCATGTAGTCGTCAAAGAAGGCTCCGGGTGCGACGGCGTAGCCCTTCATCGGCATCGGCACGTAGCGATTTCCGAAATCGCAAGCGAGATAGTCGACACCGGCCATCCGGAGCATCTGAATGAGGCGCTTGATTTCTGCCCAGTCAGCGCCCTTTGCGTGCACCTCACACAGGTTGAAGCGAAAGCCGATCAGTCGGTTCTCGCCGATGCTTTTCCTCACGCTCCTCACGACATCAAGGGCGAGTTTGAAGCGGGCGAGCTGGGTTCTGCCCCACTCATCCAATCTGCGGTTCGTGACGGGGCTCAGAAAATCCGCGATGAGTCCTGAGCCAGAGCCGTCGATTTCAACGCCGTCATACATCGCCTCGATTGCAAGGAGCGCCACCCGCCCATACAGATCCACGAGGCGCTTGAGTTCGGTGTTTCGTGCCGGCCAGCCGTGACGCCCCGTCACTCGCGACTGGGCGCTCACCGTTGAAATGGCTACTTGCACGTCAGCGTCAATTCCCAGGTGCTCAAGCTGCAGAACGGCAAGCGAGTCATGCTTGTGGATGGCCTTGACGACGGGTTTGTGCAGGGCGACATCGTCCTCGGTAAAGGCATGCTCGTAAGCAAAGCGCCGGCCGCCCTTGTCAATGATCGCTTCGCTCACCGTCACCATGGCCGCGCCCCCTGCGGCGCGCTTCTCATAGAAGTCGCGAATGACGCTGATGTTGACGGTCGTCTCCATGCCCGTCACGATGGGAGCCATGATGAGGCGGTTCTTGAGCGTGAAGGGGCCGAGAGGGAACTTCGAGCTGAGCGACGGATAGCGGACGGGAGATTCTTTCATAGGCGTCTCCTTCAGGAGTTTCTGACGCCAAAGGGAATGAGAACGCTCGGAATCCGGCCTGCTGTCTGCTCAATGTGCCTCAGTTGGTCATCAAAGAAGATGTGGGGCTTCAATGTTTGCAGAACCTTCTCCTTTTTCATGCCGTCAAGCAGAAAGAGTTCTGCCGCTTGAATGCCAAGGCTCTCCAGAGTCGTGAGCAGACGCCGTTCCGAGGGCGCTCCGCGCGAGGTGACGATCGCGACCCGGATCACGGGGCGATAGCTGGGATCGTCCCTGCCGAGGGCTTCGTCCATGGCCTGGAATTTTGCGAGTTTCGTAAAGAGCTTCTGCAGCGGTCCGGGAGCATGCGGAATGTTTACGCGCCGCTCCTCGTGCTCGTTAAAGCCCGCAAGTCCCGATCTTTGGAACTGTCGCTCGGATTCATCGTCGATGATGACGCCGTCGAAGTCAAATCCGATGCGAAGCTCAAGAGAGTCGTCGTTCTCGTCATGGATGGGCTGTCCGTCGCCGGCGATCACAAGCCCGGCAGGCAGTCCCTGGCGCAGGGCGCTCTTAACGCTTTCAGCGTTGGCCGAAAGAAAGAGCGACACGTCAAAGCAGTCGATGTAAGGGAGCGTCGGAAAACCCGAGGTGAAGACACCGGCTTTGATCGGCAGCTCGTAGTGACGGCACGACTCGAAAAAGCGCTGTCCGGTTTCAGGAGAATTCCGGCTCAGCACGACGACCTTGAAGGGTTCGATGTCCTTGAAGCGTTTGTTGAGCCGCAGCAGACGCTTGACAAAAGCAAAGGCGACTCCAGGCTGCAGCGCATCGTCGACATGCGCCTTCTGGTAGGCGCGGTAAGCCTCGATTCCCTGTTCTTCGAAGAGCTTGTTCTCTTCCTCGAGGTCGAACAGGGCTCTGGAGGAAACGGCAATGACAAGCTGGTTGTCGCTGTTCTGGCTCACGCGCACTCCTTTGGAATCAATCTGATCGGGTTACATGTCGATATTGGCGTACTCGGCGTTTGCTTCAATGAACAGGCGCCTCGGTTCCACCTCGTCGCCCATTAGCATGGCGAACGTGTCATCGGCACTCGTGCCATCGGAGAGCTTGACTTGTCGCAAGCTTCGCGTCTCCGGATTCATCGTCGTCTCAAAGAGTTCCTCGGCGGACATCTCACCAAGGCCCTTGTAGCGCTGGCGGCGGATGCTTTCTGTCGCCTGGGCGTTGAGCCACGTGACGGCTTCGTCAAAGTTCTTCACGGCCTTGGACTTGTCGCCGCGCTTGACGCGAGCCCCCTCGCCGATGAGTCCCTTCATGGACTGCGCTGCCGCAGTGAGCTCCCGGTACAGAGTCGAGTTGGCAAATTCCGGACCGATGAACGTCTCGGTGGTGTTGCCGTAGATCCGGCGGCTCACCTTGAGATGCCATCTGCCCTTCTCCGTGTCAAAGAGCGCGTCTACGCGCACTTCGGGATCGGC
>DNLN01000040.1:5809-6382 GCA_003488465.1 Sutterella sp.
GTCGATTAGCTTGTCGAGCTTCTTGAGGGCGTCCTGAGCTTTCTGGTAGGCAAGGATGTGATCCTCAAGGTCGAGCCCGGAGAGCGCGATGCCAGCGTCGTAATCGGCCTGGCTGCGGAAGAGCTCGGCATCCTTCATCGCGATCTTGCGGATGTACCGCTCCATCTCGGCGTCGTCCTTGATGTAGTTCTTGATCTCCTGCTTCTTGGCGTCGCGCTTGCCGGTGTACACGCCGTACAGCGGCGGCTGCGCAATGTAGATGTGTCCGTTTTCAAGAAGCGGGAGCATCTGGCGGTAGAAGAATGTCAGAAGCAGCGTGCAGATGTGCTGTCCGTCCACGTCCGCATCGGTCATGAGAATGATGCGGTTGTAGCGGAGTTTTTCGATGTTGAAGTCCTTGCCGATGCTGGTGCCGATCGCTCTTGCAAGCGTCGTGATCTGCTCGGAATTAAGGAGCTTGTCGGTAGCGGATTTCTCGACGTTGAGGATCTTGCCGCGAAGCGGAAGGATAGCCTGGTACTCGCGGTTGCGGCCGGTCTTGGCAGAGCCGCCTGCAGAGTCGCCCTCCACGAT
>DNLN01000220.1:0-2343 GCA_003488465.1 Sutterella sp.
TTGCTGGCTCACGAATTGATCCGCCCGTGTCAGTAGCGGTTGCGATCGGCGCCAGGCCGGCCGCGACGCAGCTCGACGAGCCGCCGGACGAGCCGCCCGGGACGGCATTGGCATCCCAGGGATTGAGCACCTTGCCGTAGGCGGAGTTCTCGTTGGCCGAGCCCATTGCGAACTCGTCGCAGTTGAGCTTGCCGAGCGTCACCATGCCGGCCGCCTTGAGCTTGGCGACAACGGCGGCGTCAAAGGGGCTCATGTAGCCCTCGAGCATGCGGCTTGCGGCGGTCGAAGCCCACTCGCGCGTAACAAAAATGTCCTTGTGCGCGATCGGCACGCCCGTCAGGCGCCCCGCCCGACCTTCAGCGATCCGCTTGTCGGCGGCCTCGGCCTGCTTGAGCGTCTCTTCGGGACGCACATCAAGGAAGCAGTTGAGGTCTCCGTTCTTCTCTTCGATGCGGGCGAGGTATTCCCTGGCAAGCTCAACGGCGCTCACCTCTTTTGCGGCTAGCGCGCGGGAGAGTTCGGCAACGGTGTAAAAGCGCTTTTCCATGTCCCTCTCCCTATTCGATCACCTGCGGCACGAGAAACAGTCCCTCGAACTCCTCGGGCGCATTCTTCATGTTCTCTTCGCGGTTGTTGCCGAAGACGACCTTGTCCTCGCGCAGACGCTGCGCCGCATCGTGCGGATGCATCATCGGCTCGATGCCGTCGGTATTGACGGCCTGGATCCGCTCGATCATCTTGAAAATATCGTTCATCTCGCCCTGCATCCGCACGGCCTGCTCCTCTGAAATATCAATATGCGCAAGGTCGGCGATCCGGCGAACATCGCCCAGACTAAGGGACATAGCTTCCTACCCTTGAAAGAAGAAAAAAGTAAACGTCGCAATTTACCGCGTTTTCGTTTTTCACGCGAGATTGATCCTCACGGAATCGGCAAAAAACCGTTGCTTTTATGTTGTTCCTGTCACCAAAGTCGGTATGATTGCATCCTGAATTAGAGAGACTCTCGCATTCGGGGCTGTCAGAGGACCGTCCCTGGCTTTTTGTGCTTGAGACAAAACCGATTTTTTCCCTGAAGGATCTCATGTTCGGCTTTTTCCGATCCTATTTTGCCAACGACCTGGCCATTGACCTTGGCACCGCAAACACGCTGATCTACATGCGCGGCAAGGGCATCGTACTCAACGAACCCAGCGTCGTAGCCATCCGCCAGGAAGGCGGCCCCAACGGCAAGACCACCATTCATGCGGTGGGCCGCGCAGCCAAGAACATGCTCGGCCGCGTGCCGGGCAACATCGAAGCGATCCGTCCCATGAAGGACGGCGTGATCGCCAACTTCACCGTCACCGAGCAGATGCTCAAGCAGTTCATCAAGCTCGTGCATCCGACGCGCCTGTTCGCTCCCAATCCGCGCATCATCATCTGCGTGCCCTGCGGCTCGACCCAGGTCGAGCGCCGCGCCATCAAGGAATCCGCAGAAGCCGCTGGCGCGAGCGAGGTCTACCTCATCGAGGAGCCGATGGCGGCCGCAATCGGCGCCGGCCTTCCGGTGAATGACGCTGCCGGGTCCCTCGTGATCGATATCGGCGGCGGCACGACCGAAGTCGGCGTCATCAGTCTGGGCGGCATGGTTTACTCGGGGTCCGTTCGCGTGGGCGGCGACAAGTTCGATCAGGCGATCATCAACTACATCCGCCGCAACTACGGCATGATGATCGGCGAGCCCACGGCCGAGCTCATCAAGATGAAGATCGGCAGCGCCTATCCCGGCACCGAGGTGCGCGAGATCGAGATCAAGGGCCGCAACCTCTCCGAGGGTGTGCCCCGGTCCTTCTCCATCCACTCGAACGAAGTGCTCGAAGCGCTCTCCGAACCGCTCAATCAGGTGGTCGGCGCCGTTCGCCTTGCCCTTGAGAAGACGCCGCCCGAACTCGGCGCCGATATCGCCGAGCACGGCATGATGCTCACCGGAGGCGGCGCCATGCTGCGCGACCTCGATCAGTTGCTGCAGGAGGAGACGGGACTGCCGGTGCACATCGCCGACGACCCCCTGTTCTGCGTCGTGCGTGGCTGCGGCATCGCGCTCGAGAACATGGACAAGTTGAAGGGCTCCTTCTCCTACGGTTAGAGAAGCCGCTTCTCCCTTGGTGTTCATTTCCGAAGGATTTCGGGCGCGTGCCGGTTGACTGAATCGGTCGCGCCCTTTGTCTTTCACTGACGCGCTCGGATGCAATACGTCGCTCCCCCGCTTTTCAGACAGGGCTTTCCTGTCAAGGCACAGTTCCTCTTCTTTCTGCTGCTCTCGCTGCTGCTGATCCTCGTGGACAGTCATCTGCGAGTGCT
>DNLN01000220.1:2439-2560 GCA_003488465.1 Sutterella sp.
CCTGTCGAACGGGTCGTGAACGCGCCGTTCGAGGGGATGGCCCTTGCGGTGCGCTTTTTTGAAGGAGGCGTGGGCCAAGTGAAGGAACTCGATCGGCTGCGCTCTGAAAACGAAGCGCTCC
>DNLN01000104.1 GCA_003488465.1 Sutterella sp.
GGCGCTCCTCGGCCTTCCGGGACGAGAAGCCGATCGCAGGGGCGGCGGGCTGATCCGCAGGGACCGCGCCCGCGCCGCGAAGGGAATCGGCGCCATAAGAGCCCCTCATCCCCTCGTGCTGCGCCGCAGGATCCGCGCCGAAGGCGTCGCCCTCGTCGTAGAGCCCGGTCAGGCTGAACGCAAGGCGCGCCGCCTGAATGAAGGCTCTCGTGCGGAGCATCCTTCTCGGCCACTTGTTCCAGACGGGAGAGCGCTCGTTGAAGCACTCCTCGGTGTACTCCTGAACGGTCACGGGCTCGTCGATCCCCTTGAGGAAGATCGAGCACTCGCAGAATTCAGGAAGGGCTCTGCCCGCCACCTCCACGGTGCGCTCGCTCACGCGAAAGCGCATCCCGTTGAAGTCCTTCTGACGGCGGACGATCTTCGCCCAGCCGTCAAGACTCACCACGGGAACGATCTGCCCGCCCTTCGCCTTGAACGCGAAGATCTCGCGGGCGAACGGGTTGAGCGAAAACTGCTCGCACACAAGGAGCACGACCATCAGCTCCTCGTTCGTGGGCTGGGAGCCGTCCCCCTGCCGGAAGACCGTGTTGATGAGCGTCGAGCGCAGCTTTGCGGCATCCACGCCCCACTGAGCGCCAAGGCGTCCGATGAGGGACTCGATGCGGTTCTGGGCGGCGGATTTCTCGGGTTTGGTGATTTGCATGATGAAGATTCCTTTGCTTGAAAAAGCGGAAAAATCCCCTTTTCCGGCAAGGAATCCTCCCCGCCCGTCCGGCAGAAGGAAGTCTTTGCCGGAAACGGGGCGGTTGGTTGAGAAAAAACGGTTCAGGCCCACAAGGAACTACCCTTCGGGCTTTCCCTGCCAGAGGCTGCCGAACACGATCCGGCACTGGTCCAGGACCGAGTCGCGCTCGCACTCGGGCAGACGCCGCAAAATGGCGTGCTCAAGCGCGTACTGCATCGGGCAGGGCGCTCTGCGGTACTGGTTGAGAAGCCTCGCCCAGCGGCACAGAACGCGGGTTGAAAAAGTGACCGAGCACTCTCCCGTCTCGAACGTGCGGCGCACCTGGCCGGCAAGCTGCACCATGCAGCCCGCGACCTCGGCGGTGAGCCTCGGAACGATGCGCTGAAGCAGCGCCTGCTCGACCTTCGGATCGGGATACGGCACGAGCGAGACCGAAAAACGGTCCATGAACGCCATGTTGAGGGGCCTTGTCCCCGCATAGCGTCCCGTGTCGTCTCCGTTGCCGACCGTGTTGGCGGTGGCGATGACCCGGAATCGCGGATGGGGCCTCACGACCTCTCCGCCGTTCTCCGTGATGACCAGCGGCCTGCCGTCCAGCACGTCGTTGAGCGCGCTGATCTCGGCGGGGTCCGCAAGATCGATCTCGTTCAGAAGCAGGATCTCGCCCCGCTCCATCGCCAGGGGCAGAGCCCCCTTCTGAAAGCGCGTGACGGGCGCCTCTCCGGGCAGATCGCTCTGCAGCCGGAAGCCTCCGATCAGGGATCGGAACTCAAACCGCGCATTGCATGTGACGGACTGCACGCCCCAGTTCAGGCGCGCCGCCGTCTGCAGCACGAGCGAGGTCTTTCCCGAACCCGTGGGCCCGGCAAGGAACAGGGCGTCGGCCCTCTGCGAAAAGAGCGCAGCGAGGATCTCCCGAAGCTGCTCCTTGCGGAACACGTATTCGGGATCGGCCGCCGGGACCGTTGCGCCCGGCTGCTCCGCGATGTCAAGCATGAGCGTGTCGGGCAAAGGGGCGGGTTTGCCGTCCTCTGCGTACACGTGCTCGAAAAGCGGGGCCGCGGGGGTCTTGATGTATTTCATGTGTTGTCTCCCATGTGGTTTGTGAATGAATGGGAGCAACACGCATCCGCCCCATGCCGGGAGCGAAGCAATGCTCCCGGTGAGGGAATTCCGGGCGAGGAAGGCCCAGAGGTTGGTTTAAGAACAGTCCTTGCCGCCGCCGGACTTCCCGCTCCCGCGGGCGTCCGTCAGGGCCGGAACCCCTGCCGGTCCGGCAGGCTTCTCTTCCCGTCCGCCCTTTTTCTTGCCGCCGCTCTCGGAGCTCCAGTCGATCAGACTGAACGCATAGAGAAACAGGATCGGAACAAGGACGAGCACGGGAAAGCCGAAAGAGCGCATCTGCTCAAGCGAACGGCCGCAGTAGCGCTGTCCGATGAACAGCGCGAAGGCGAAGCCGAACACGACCAGGAACGCGCCGAAGTGCGCCAGCAGCGCCTTCAGGCCGGGTTTTCCTTTCGTACTGAACACGATGATGAACAATCCCAGTGTCCAGAGCAGCCCGAGCAAAGCGGCTCCCCACTGCCAGTACTCGTCAAAGAGCTTCAGGTCATAGAAGAACCCGTATCCCACGATTCCCTCGAAAACGAGGATTCCGATGAGCAGGCTGACCGCAAGAAATGCAAAAATGATGCCGGCCAGCTTTTCCGAATACTCCACCATGACCACGGACACGAAGAGCAGAGCGATGAACGCAATGAGGCCGAAAATCGCCCAGATATCGCCCGTGGACATGCCGGCCTTGGCGGCAGCCTCAACGGCAGTCT
>DNLN01000077.1:0-172 GCA_003488465.1 Sutterella sp.
CGAGCAACACATCTCGGATGATAGATGTTCGCATCCAGCATATTGCCGAGTCAGAAACAACTTATGCGCTCAAAGCAACGGAATACGTCAAACACCGGAAAAATTGAGCGGTCCGAGAGATGTTCCCAGACCGCTCAACCGGTTTTTGCATCAGAGTGCAGAACTTATGCGC
>DNLN01000077.1:236-4190 GCA_003488465.1 Sutterella sp.
CCGCCCATGTAGGGACGCAGGACTTCAGGAACCGTGACAGAGCCGTCGGCATTCTGATAGTTCTCCAAGATGGCGACCAGAGTGCGGCCGACAGCAAGACCGGAACCGTTCAGGGTATGAACAAAATGCGTCTTTCCCTTTTCGTCCTTGTAACGGGTGCCCATGCGGCGAGCCTGGAAGGCTTCGCAGTTCGAGCAGGAACTGATCTCGCGGTAGGTGTTCTGAGCAGGCAGCCACACTTCAATGTCGAAGGTCTTTGCAGAGCCAAACCCCATGTCGCCGGTGCAAAGCAGCACGACGCGATAGGGAAGTCCCAGCTTCTGAAGAATCACTTCAGCGCAGTGAGTGAGCTCTTCAAGGTGCTGGTAGCTGTCATCGTCACGCGTGACCCGAACCATCTCGACCTTGTCGAACTGGTGCTGACGGATCATGCCGCGGGTGTCGCGGCCATAGGCACCAGCCTCGGAACGGAAGCACGGAGTCAGAGCCGTAACCTTGATGGGGAGATCGGAGGCCTTGAGCATCTGGCCGCTCACAGAGTTTGTGAGCGTCACCTCAGCCGTCGGAATCAGATAGAGCTTCTCGCCCTTGCCATCCTGCCCGCCCTTCTTGGCCGCAAAAAGATCCTCCTCGAACTTGGGCAGCTGTCCTGTGCCGCGCATCGTGTCGCCGGTCACGATG
Source organism: Sutterella sp. (assembly GCA_003488465.1). Lineage (GTDB taxonomy): Bacteria > Pseudomonadota > Gammaproteobacteria > Burkholderiales > Burkholderiaceae_F > Duodenibacillus. The sequence goes on from DNLN01000077.1 coordinate 918, forward strand.
TACGGGGTGTAGCACTCGGTGTAGCCGTGTTCCTGGGTATGGGTGTCAAGCATGAACTGGGCAAGCGCACGATGCAGCCGCGCAACCTGCCCCTTCATAAAGCAGAAGCGCGCACCCGAGAGTTTGGCAGCGGTGTCAAAATCCATGCCGAGCGGAGCGCCAACATCCACATGATCCTTGATAGGAAAGTCGAACGTGCGCGGCGTACCCCACCGGCGCTGCTCGACATTGTCACGCTCGTCACGACCGACGGGAACCGATTCGTGCGGCAGGTTCGGAATGCTCATGAGCAGATCATTGAGCCGAGTGCGCACATCGGAGAGCTTCTGCTCGAGCTCGGTGAGCTTTTCGGGAATCGCAGCAGCCTCAGCCATCAGCGAAGCGGCGTCTCCACCGGATTTCTTCGCCATGCCGATCTGCTTGGAGAGCTGGTTGCGAAGAGCCTGCAGCTCCTCGGTCTTGGTCTGAATATCCTTGCGTTCGTTTTCAAGCGCGTTGAACTCCTTTTCCGGGAAGGCGAAAGGACGGGTCGCCAGACGGGCGATCACCTCGGGAAGCTGCTTGCGCAGCATGTTGATGTCGAGCATTTGATTCCTTTAATTCTCTCAAAACAGGCACATAACTAGAGCCCGTCAAAAATCTTGCACAGAATGTGAAATTCTCCCCCTTTTGCTGGCTATCCGCAAGGGGATTGTTCGGGATCACTCAAGACGATCAGCGCTTTCTAGCCTTGCCCTCGCGCTTAGCCTGGTTGTTAAGAGCCGCCAGACGCTGCATCTTTTCGGCGATCTTGATTTCAAGCCCTCGATCGGTGGGCTGATACCAGCGCATGTCCTCCAGTCCCTCGGGCATGTAGATTTCCCCGGCCGCAAAAGCCCCCGGCTCATCATGGGCATACCGATAGCCATGACTGTAACCGAGTTCGTCCATCAGTTTTGTCGGCGCATTGCGCAAATACAGGGGCACGGGACGACTGCCATCCTTTTTCACAAACTCCCGGATCTGGTTGTACGCCGTGTACACCGCGTTGCTCTTGGGAGCTATTGCCAGGTACACCACAGCCTGAGCAAGGGCAAGTTCCCCTTCCGGAGACCCCAGCCGCTCATAGATATCCGCAGCCTCCACCGCAAGCTGCGTTGCCCTCGGATCGGCAAGCGATACGTCCTCGATAGCCATTCGTACGACGCGCCTTGCTATGTAGCGGGGATCGCAGCCTCCGTCGAGCATCCTACACATCCAGTATAGGGCGGCATCAGGGTCAGATCCTCGCACGCTCTTGTGCAATGCACTGATCAGGTCGTAAAAATTGTCTCCGCCTTTGTCAAATCTTCTCAGCGTGATGGGCATCGCCTTGCGCATGAACTCGGCAGTGAGTTCGTTCATCGCTCTGTCGTGCGCCATTCCGGCGGCAAGATCAAGTGCATTGAGCAGACGCCTGGCGTCCCCATCTGCCAGTTCGACAAGAATCTGTCGAGCCGCCGGCTCTACCTTCAGGAAGGTGAGTTCCTGACTGAGCGCCCTGTCGATGAGATCATTGAGTTCCTCAGCCGACAGGCTTTCCAACACATAGACGGCCGAGCGGCTGAGAAGAGCCGAGTTGACTTCGAAGGACGGGTTTTCCGTTGTGGCCCCCACGAATACGAAGAGCCCACTTTCTACATGCGGTAAAAAAGCATCCTGCTGGCTCTTGTTGAAGCGATGCACTTCGTCTACGAACACGAGCGTGGGCTTACCGGTAGTCTCTAGATGAAGCTTGGCCTGATCCACTGCATCACGGATGTCCTTGACGCCGGCAAGAACGGCAGAGATTGCGATGAAAGGAATGCCAAACGCGTCCGCCATGAGCCTAGCAAGCGTCGTCTTGCCAACCCCTGGGGGGCCCCAAAGAATCATGGAGTGCGGCCTCTTGTTCTCGAAGGCAACACGGAGCGGCTGCCCGGGCGCAAGGAGCTTTTTCTGTCCGATCACCTCATCAATGGTTTTCGGCCTCAACCTCTCGGCGAGCGGCTGCATCTGGCGAATCGGAGTAGCCTTCCTGCGGCTGTCCTTGGGAGCGCTCGGCGTTTGCTCCGGGGCAAACAAATCCCCTGTTGTCATGACCGTGTATCCAAAAGTTCAAGTCGTGGAGGATTTTAGCCGTTAACCAATGAGGCTCACGGCGGTGAGCAGAACAGGCAGCACAAAAATCAGCGCGACAGTTGAAACACCAACAGCCGAAGAAGCGAACTCGTCATCCGCTCCGTATGTGCGGGACAGGACGGCCATCACGGAAGACACAGGCAGCGCAGAACTCACGACAAACACCTGCCTCATCAACGCATCCATTTCAAGCGGCAGCGAGCAGAAGTACATCACCACCGGGCGCAGCATGTAGCAGGAAAAAAGAATCAGCCACAGCTCAAGCGGCATGTTCTTAAATTTTGCAAAGCCGACCTTGTACACTGTGATGCCGACGAAAACAAGGGCAAGCGGCGTTGCGATCTGACCGATGTAGCGCGTACTCATCCTTAGGGCATCAGGAAGCGGGAGTGAACCAATCACCCAGACCAGACCAATCAGAAATCCCACAAGCGGAGGCGAAAACAGCATCCGCAGGCTTTTGCCGGAAATCAGCGACGGCTTGACGCCTCCGTTTCTGCGCACACCGTCCATCTGAATGTTGAACTGACCGATCGTCCAAATGAACACGACATTGGCAAAAAAGTAAACGAGCAGATACGGGATGCCCTTTTCACCAAACATTGCAAGCGTCAGAGGCGCTCCGACAAAAAGTGTTGTCGATGAAGTGAAGCAGGCAATGAAGGCACCTTCAAGCCCTTTTCTGACAACTCCAAGGCGCACCAAAATGACTGAGATCAGAAAATTGATGCCGACCGTGACAAACGGCAACCCAGCCACCCGGAGCAGCGCGAACAATTCATCGTGGGTGAATTTGGAGGTGACCGAATGGAATAGGAAGAAAGGAATGGTGAAGCTCACCAGTTTTGCAATCACTGTCCGGGAACGGTCGTCATACCAGCCCCGGCGTGCGGTCCAAACACCGACCGCCACAACGGAAAGGATGACAAAAATGGCCGACAAGGCATGCAAAAAGGCATTGAGCATATAAGTTTCCCCAACAGACCAAGATCGATTATCACGCCCTTGAATTTGTATTTCCGTGATAATTATCACGCAATCGACGCAGCGTTTACCCACCCGATACGACAAACCCCCGAGACCTTTTGGATCTCGGGGGCTTCTCGATTTGGGTAAGCCTGGCAGTGTCCTACT
>DNLN01000211.1 GCA_003488465.1 Sutterella sp.
AAGATCATCGTCGACACCTACGGCGGCGCATGCCCGCACGGCGGCGGCGCCTTCTCCGGCAAGGACCCGACCAAGGTCGACCGTTCCGCCGCCTATGCCTGCCGCTACGTCGCAAAGAACGTCGTGGCCGCCGGTCTTGCCCGCGAATGCCAGGTGCAGGTCGCCTATGCCATCGGCGTGGCCGAGCCGACCAACATCACCGTGCGCACCAACGGCACGGGCGTCATTGCCGATGAGAAAATCGCCGAGCTCGTGCGCGCTCACTTCGACCTGCGTCCGGGCGGCATCATCAAGATGCTCGACCTGCGCCGTCCGATCTACTCGAAGACCGCTGCCTACGGCCATTTCGGCCGCGAGGAGCCGGAATTCAGCTGGGAAAAGACCGACAAGGCTCGCCTGCTTCGTGCTGACGCCGGGCTCTAACCACTAAGAGAGCTCCATCTCTGTTTCTCAGCCGATCTGGTGCAAAGCCAGATCGGCTGTTCTCTATCTGGGAAGAGCGGCCTTCCCTGTACTCCCCGGCCCCCCGGCTTCAACTGCCTCAGTCTGAACTCGACTTCTCCCCAGCAAGAGTTCTCCCTGCATCAGCCGCAAACCAACCCGAATGGCCTCTGAGCAAAGCCCGCAATGACGGCGTCTCAAGCTCTCGAGGCATGCCATTTAGCCGCTCTCTGTAATGTTGCGTAAATTTTCCAAAGTCACTCGCTTTGCTCTTTTGGAAATTGGATATATTCGATTCGCGTGCATCAGGCGGCTTTCAGAGTATCCATCGTTATAGGAGGCCTGACAGAGCGGAAGTTTCCTGCTTTTTGAGCGCTCTTTTTGATGCACTTGCAATGGGTGTGTCGACTGCTGCTCTGACCGGCCCGGAAACTGCAACAGGCCCCCGTCTGCGCCGCACCATCGAGCGCCCGTCGCCTCGCCGTTACTGATTCACTACAATGACTTCTTGTTTGTTCGGAGGTTCTATGCTGTTACGCCTGCCCACCTTGCTCGCACTGGCGGCCTCTGCCGTCATGGCCTTCTCCTCTGCCGCGAATGCCTACCCCCCGCCGCCGCATCATCCGCCTGCGGTCCACAAGGTTCACCATCCGGCACCGCCCCCGAGGCATGTCAGACCCCACGCTCCGCCTCCGCCGCATGCGCATCGCCCGCCGCATCAGCCGCGTCAGCACTTCAGAAGCTGGTGCGATCGTCCGGCTGGCTATTACCCGCAGATCCGCCGCTGCCCGAGCGGCTGGCACAGGATTCCGGACTATCCCCGCCGCTAATCTCTTAGCTCTGCGCTCATGCTGGGGGGACTTACTCTCCTGCATGAGCCTCCTTCAAACCGCATCCAGCAGGAGCATGTCGATGTCTAAATTCACCCCGTCAGTTCTGGTTCTGACTGCCGCACTGTCACTTGCCATGGCATCGGCCTCTTTTGCTAATCCGCCGCCGCGTGATTCAGGCCCCGGCGCCAGAGACGGCAGACCGGCGCAGCACCAGAGAAGCCAGCCTCAGCACCGAGCACAACCGGCTCAACACAGATCCCTGCCTTCTCAACATAGGGCTCAGCCTGCTCAACACAAGGCTCATCCTTCTCAGCACAAGAGTCAGCCGGCACCCCGCAGAGAGGCTCATCACAGCAACAGAAACCGCCACAGCACCCGCAATGCCGTCGTTGCCGGCGTTGCCGCAGGAGCAATTCTCTTCGGAATCATGGAGCTCGCCCGCTCTTCACAGCAGTCCTCCAACTCCTACTACCAGCAGCAGGCGCCCGCAATGCTCTATCAGTCCCAGGGCTCGCAGGTCGTTCGCTACGTGTACTGGTGCGAGCAGCCTCAGGGCTACTATCCGAACGTGCGCGCCTGCCCGACCGGCTGGCGTCAGGTTCCCGCCAACTAAACAGTCAGGAAAGGCTTTCTGCCGACGGTAGCTCCGCCAGCATCATCGTGCTTTGCCAAAATCACAGCCCGGCTCGTCCGGGCCGCTTTTCGCGCCTGACATGAGCCTCTCCACATCACGGCGGATTTGCTAAAGTTCTGCCCTCATTGACCAAATTCTTTAATTTTTACAGACATGACCGAACGCGTCCTTACCGGCATCAACACCACCGGAACCCTTCATCTCGGGAACTACTGCGGAGCACTTCGTCCCTGCGTGAAGGCTTCCAAGAATCCCAATGTGGAAAGCTTCTTTTTCCTTGCGGATCTGCACGCCCTCATCAAGTGCCAGGATCCCGAGCGCCTTGAAAGAAGCCGTATGCAGATTGCCGCCTGCTGGCTTGCCGCCGGCCTTGATCCCAATCAGGTGACGCTCTACCGGCAAAGCGACATTCCGGAGATTCCGCTCCTGAACTGGATGCTCAATTGCGTCTGCTCCAAGGGCCTCATGAACCGCGCTCACGCCTACAAGGCTTTCGTGGAAGCCAACGCCGCAAGCAGCCAGGACGTCGATGCGGGCGTTTCCATGGGGCTGTTCTGCTACCCGGTGCTCATGACGGCGGACATCCTGATGTTCAACGCCAACCGCGTTCCCGTGGGCCGCGATCAGATCCAGCACCTTGAGATGGCTCGCGACATCGCCACGCGCTTTAACAACATCTACGGCAGGGGAAAAGACTTCTTCGTGCTTCCGTTCGAAGCGATCGACCAGGATGTCGCACTGCTGCCCGGCCTGGATGGCCGCAAGATGAGCAAGAGTTACAACAACGTGATTCCGCTCTTTGACGGCGGCGAGAAGGCTCTGCGCGAAGCCATCAGCCGCGTCGTGACGGACAGCAAGCTGCCGGGCGAACCCAAGGATCCCGACAGCACGTCGCTCACGCTGATTTATGACGCGTTTGCCACGAAGAGCGAGCGCGAGGCCTTCCGCGCCGAATTGCGCGAAGGGCTCGGCTGGGGCGAAGCCAAGAAGCGCCTGGCAGACAAGATCAATGAAGAGATCGGGCCCATGCGCGAGAAGTACGATTACTACATCGCACACCCGGCCGAGCTCGAGGACATCCTGCAGCAGGGCGCAGCCAAGGCCCGCAGGATTGCCACGCCCTTCATCGAGGAGCTGCGTCACGCCGTCGGCCTTCGCAGCTTCACCGCCGCGGCCCAGACGTCTCAGAAAAAGGCACAGGCAAAGAAGGCCGCCAAGCCCGCCTTCAAGCAGTATCGAGAAAAGGACGGCAAGTTCTACTTCAAGCTTGAGTCCGAAACGGGCAGGCTGCTTCTTGTCTCCTGCGGCTTTGAAAGCGGACGCGATGCCGGCATGACGGTCGGCGCGCTCAAAAAGGCGGGACTCACTGACGAAATCTCGGACAAGGTCACGCTTGCCGAAGGCGTGAGCGCCGAGGATGTTGCCGCGGCCATCGCCCTGCTGAACGCCTGACGAGCGTTCGCTCCAAAGCCGTCAAAGCCCGCACAGGAACCCTCCCTGCGGGCTTTTCTCTTACAAGAAAGCCTCCCCAAGGAATGCACCCGAGGGAGGCTTTTCCGCGACAGGGGGCAGTCACCCCCTGTCAGGCAATCACCAGCCGATTAGGCCTTCTTGATCGCGATGTCGCAGTTGCGCGGCTTGATCTGCTGGAAGAAGTCGTTGCCCTTGTCATCGACGAGGATGAAGGCCGGGAAGTTCTCGACTTCGATCTTCCACACAGCTTCCATACCGA
>DNLN01000065.1 GCA_003488465.1 Sutterella sp.
CCCCGGCTCCTGCCGGTGGATTCGGCGGCCTCGTACTCGAGCCGCAGCACCTTGTCCGAGTAGAGCGCATCGGTCACGGGCTTGAGGATCGCGTTGGCGATGTCTATCCGCTTGAAGGGGAGCTGGTTCGGCACGATCGCCACCTTGTTTTCCCAGTCCCGGGCGCGGGCAAGTTTCGGGCCCTTGATCTGCTGGCGCGCCTGATCGAAGAACTTCTCGAGCGACTCAAGACACTTGGACGGCATCTGAAAGCGCAGGTGCGCCCGGGCAAGCGAGAGCAGCAGCGCCTCCTGCGGCGAGAGCTCCAGGCGGGCAAAGGGCGAGTTCCGGCCGAGCCGGTAGCCGTACGGAATGGATTGGTCGTCCAGCTCGATGTCAAACGCGGGCTCGGCGCGAAGCGCCCGCAAGGCCCGCTGCACCATCTGCTTGCTCACGCCCTCGACGCCGTCGTCAAGAAGGCTTCGCCAAACGCTGTCGCACGTTTTCCAGCCTCTCGTCGTGAGCTTTCCGAGGATGTGCAGATAGACAAGCGTCTGATCCTTTGCGGGCTTTCTGTCGGGCTTTTGCATCAAGAGGCACCTCATGCAGTCGGTCGCAGGCACGGCGCTCGCCGTGCGCAATGTGCTTTCAATATCTTATATTGATTTGCAAACGAAGCGCCGGAAAACGCTCCGGGCTCGATTTTCCTGGAGCTTGTCGTTGCAAACAGGATGCGCTCTTCGGTAAAATAATTGACCGAAAAACAATCGGATGCATCCCGCATGCAGCCGAATTTCGATATCAACCAAAGAACCATAAAGCAAAATCATGACGGATTTCAACGCTTCGGCTCTTCAGAGCTTCCGCAATTTCCAGCCTGTGACTGAAAACACCATGGCCAAGGTCGACGGCGGCAATGTCGTCGGCAAGGGCGAATACTCGGGCATCCTGTCCTCGATCGGACGCTCCAAGACCGAACAGGCCGAGAACAATGCCGTGCGCACGCAGCTTTTGCAATCCCTCGGCAAGGCGTTCGGCATTGAGGGCATGAGCGAGGAAGGCGGCAAGGTCAAGTTCTCGAGCGAGTTCATGAACAAGCTTGAGCAGCTGCTCGGCCCCAAGGTCTTCAAAAAGAGCGACTTCGGCGTCTCGGGCACAAACGGCGAAGTGACGGGCGGCCATCCGCTCACGGGCCGGCGCATCTCCGCGATCATGAAGCAGGTCGCCATCATCGGCAAGGGCGACTTCACCACCGCCGACTACAAGGCCAAGCTCGACTTCATCAAGCCGCAGCTCGAGAAGCTTCCCGAGGAAAACCGCAATCAAGTCAAGGAGCACTTCAATAAGGTCGGCGCCATGCTCGACTTCCTCGAAAACAGGCTAACCGACGACCTGATCGAGCCCAATTGGGAATGGGAGACCGCCAATGAGCGTGAACAGCAGAGCATCCCGAAGTGGGCCATGCATGAACCGGGCAAGGCCCAGCAGCCTCTTGCCACCAAGAATCCGCTCAACGACATGCTCTTCAAGGAGGAAAACGGCGGCATGCTCGTGCATCTTGAAAACATCCCGCGCCTAGAGGAAATCGATGATCCGAAAGTCATCACGAACTACATCCGCAACGCGATGCAGCAGTTCGTGAAGACAAGCTGCGACCTCTGGCTCGATACCGCCGACAAGCCGGAGATTCGCGACAAGTTCACCAAGTTACTCGGCACGCTCTCGGGCTGCATGGAGATGCGCACGACCAAGCTGGCGACATTCACTTTGGAAAACAACCTCATTGGCGGGGACATCAAGCAGGTTGCCGCGGATCACTCCAAAGACATGTCGCTCGAGAAGTGCATCGGCAAGGAGATCGAAGCCTGGATGCTGAACCATCCGGACAAGTCCGAATGGGAGGACATGGTCGAAGACATCACCGCCAACCTGAAGGGCCTCAAGCGTCCGATGGTCAAGGTGACGGGCGACGACAACTCGGGCTACAAGTTCGAGCCGATCATGGAAAACGGCAAACCGCTCGTGCGCGAGATCACCGCCGAGGACGTCGCTCTCGTGGGCAAGGCCACGTATTTTGAGGTCTTCTACGGCGGCTAGGTTAGGGACGGATTATTCTGATGGAGGTACAAGAGCTGATCGAAGGGCTCTGCCGCAAGGTCGGCATCCCCGGGGAGCTGTTTGAAGACGGGACCCTGCCCTTTGAGATCGACGGCCGCGAGGTTGCGATCCACGCCATCGCCGAAGTCAATTCGGCGGTGCTGATCGGCAGTCTCGGCGAGCCGGGGCCCGGGAGCCGCGTCGAGCTCTATCGGAAGATGCTCCTTGAGGAGCATCTCCTTGAGAAAACCCTCGGAGCGTCCTTTTCCATCGATCCGCAGACGGGGAGTTTTGTCCTCAGTCGGACCCTCTCCTGCGAGGGGCTTACGGTGGACGAGTTCATCGCCGCGGCCGAGCAGTTCATCACCCAGCTGCAGCACTGGGCTGAGGTCATCCGCGATTACGCGCCGAGCCCGAAGGATCGGACCGAGGATCTGAACGCCGCGGAGTACGGCGCCATGCGCGTTTGAGGTAAGGCATCATGCAGGCTGAGGAACTTGTCAAGCGATTCTGCGAGCGCGAGGGCATCCCCTTTGAAGTGAATGCGAGCGGAAGCTTTTCGCTTGACTGCGACGGGCTCACGGTCAACATCCGCTCTCATGACGAGGGCAGGCGCCTTTCGCTTGCCGGAGAGGTCTCGCACGGCGCTCCGGGCGAGGACTGCGAGCCGCTCTACAGGGCGATGTTCGAGGCGCAGCACCTGTACGCCGGCACGTTCGGCGCCGTGTTCTCCATCAACCCCGATACGGGGGTGCTCACGCTCTTTCGAATGATCGAGTGCGAGGGGCTCGAGCTCGAGGGCTTTTTCGATCACCTCGGCAATTTCGTCACGGTGCTCGAACTCTGGACCCGGGTCGTTGCGCGCTACGACCCGCAAAAGGCGCCGCAGGCTGGAGAGCCCGAACAGCCCTTCCCGCCCTTTGCGGGCGCAATCCGCGTCTGAATGCGCCGACCCTGCGTTCGGGACCGCTCCTCTCACAAACCGCCGCTCATGCGGCGGTTTGTGCTTTTCCACAATTCAACACGCACTCGAGCGCGTGTCTCCTTGACGGGCAGGCGCCCCCCTACGCGTTGCCGCCTCCTTGCGGCTTTTCAAGGCCGAGCGCGTATCCGGTGAGCCGCACGGCAGCGCGCACGGACATGCCCGGGTGCAGGCCGTCCGGAATCATCGAGTCCGGAACGTACACGGGGAAGTGTCTTGCCCCCGCATCAAAGAACGGCATGATCTCGAGGATCGAGTAGTCGACGCCCGCCACCTGCGCCGCGCACCGGCGCAGTCCGAGCACCGGCGATTCGGTCACAAAGAGCGCGCGGGGCGGCTCGGCCTCGACAAGCCGGCGGATCGCCCCCGCCTCATGCAGCCCGCTTGCCTTGAGCGAGCCTTCGGGCAGGATCGTGAGGCTCTCTCCCACCCCGTACACGGAAAAGCGCATCCTGTCGCCGACCA
>DNLN01000051.1 GCA_003488465.1 Sutterella sp.
GCAACCGGAGACGGTCATCTGCTTGCCGAGCGGGCGGGGGCTGAACTCGTCAACATGAAATACGTGGAAATCGTTCCCGGAGGTCCGGTTTCGATCGCTCATGTGATTCGGCTGGATATCTATCCGGATCGGATGATCATGGTCAACGCCAGGGGCGAGCGGTTCGTTGACGAGAGAAGCGACCGAGGGACGCTTGGCGAGGCGATCCTTTCGCAGCCGGACGGTATTGCGTACACTCTGGCCGATGATGCAACGGTTGCCTCTTCGGACATCCTTGACCAGAAATACCTTTACCAGGCGCTCCACGCAGGCGTCGTAATGCGTGCTAAGAATGTGGCCGGGCTGGCCCGCAAGCTCTCCGTGCCCGAGAGGGCGCTGGAGAAGACGGTGAAGGAAGCTTGCATGAGAAGCCGCGCCGGCGCCCCTTGTCGGCCGATTCTCAGAAAGCCCCCGTACTGGGCTCAGAAAATCGAACTTCATATCCATGTCACACTGGGAGGCGTGAAGATCAACTCCTCGGCCCGGGTGCTCGATGCGCAGAACAATCCCATCGCCGGACTCTTCGCCGCGGGCGAAATCGTCGGCAATCTGCATGGCGCTGTTCGGCTGGGCGGCAATGGCGTTTCCTCAGCGATTGTCTTTGGCCGGATCGCGGGGCAGAGCATCTGACTGAGCGCTGTCCCTCTTGGCTAGAATGGGACAGGTTCGTCTTCTCTTTCCTTGGGGTTTGAGCATGTCCACTTCCAGCATCGGCAAGCTGTTTGTTGTCACGAATTTTGGCGAAAGCCACGGCCCGGCGATCGGGTGCGTGATTGACGGATGCCCTCCCGGGATGGAGCTTGCTGCTGCGGACATCCAGAAGGAGCTCGACCGGCGCCGCCCGGGAACAAGCCGGTTCGTGACGCAGAGAAAGGAAGGGGATGCGGTGGAGATTCTCTCAGGCGTCTACGAGGGCAAGACGACGGGAACGCCGATCGCGCTTTTGATCCGCAATGAAGATCAGAGAAGCCGCGACTACGGCGACATTGCGCACCAGTTCCGTCCTGCGCATGCGGATTGGGGGTACTGGGCCAAATTCGGACTTCGGGACCCGAGAGGCGGCGGCAGAGCCTCGGCCAGGCTGACCGCTCCCACGGTTGCCGCTGGCGCGGTGGCCAGGAAGTGGCTCTTCGAGGAACTTGGCATCTCCATCAGGGCGCGGCTTTCAAAGTTGGGCGCCACAGAAGTGCGCTTTGAGAGCTGGGAGGAAGTCAGCCGCAATCCTTTCTTTGCCGCCAACGCTTCGCAGATTCCCGAACTTGAGTCTCAGCTTGACGAAATCAGAAAGGCTGGCGACAGCATAGGCGCAGAACTCGTCGTGGAGGCGCTCGGCGTGCCTGCCGGATTCGGAAACCCTGTTTATCACAGGCTGGATGCCGCTCTTGCCTATGCGTTCATGGGGCTGAATGCCGTCAAGGCGGTGTCAATCGGAGACGGGACTCAAGTGTCCTGCCAGAGGGGAAGTGAAAACGCCGATGCGATGAGTGCCGAGGGGTTTCTCTCCAACCACGCAGGCGGCATCCTGGGCGGCATCTCCACGAGTGCGCCCATCGTGGCCACGGTGGCAATCAAGCCAACGCCCTCGGTGCTGATCCCAAAAAAGAGTTTGAATGAACAGGGCGAGGAAGTGCTCGTGAGCACCAAGGGGCGCCATGATCCCTGCGTAGGGCTGCGTGCCGCTCCGATCCTAGAGGCGCTTGCTGCGCTCACAATCATGGATGCGGCGCTCATGCAGCGTGCGCAGTGCGGCAATTACGGGTTGATCTTCGACGCGCAGGACGCCTGATGCGGCAAAGGCTGCGGGGAGCAGCCTTTGCAAAAGAAACCGCTAGCGTCTGTCGTAGCGGCAGAAGGCAAGGGCAGGGCGGTTCTCTGCGGCCGGCAGTTCTCGCAGGACTGTGCGGCTCCACTCAGTGTCGGGCAGCTCGGGGAAGAATGCGTCGCCCTCTGGTTCGGCATCGATTTCCGTTACCCAGGCGCTCGTCACGAGGCTGAGGGCCTGACGGTAAAGCTGCGCGCCCCCGATGATGAACACGCGTTCAGCTTCGGGAACCAGGGAGAGCGCCTCGTCAAGCGAGCAGACGCGCTGGGCGCCGGGGAACCGGGCGTCGGCGTTTCTCGTGAGAACGATGTTCGTGCGGCCGGGAAGGGGCCTGCCGATCGAATCCCAGGTTTTTCTGCCCATGATCACGGGGCAGCCCATCGTCACGGTCTTGAAGTGCTTCAGATCCTCAGGGATATGCCAGGGCATCTTCCCCTTGAGGCCGATCGCGCCGTTTTTGCCGCGCGCCACGATCAGATTGATTTGCTGAGTCACGCATGTTCTCCTAGACGGCAATTGGGGCCTTGATGGTCGGGTGCGGATCGTAGCCCACGATTTCGAAATCTTCGAACTTGTAGTCGAAGATCGACTCGGGACGACGATGGATCACAAGCTTCGGGTAGGGACGCGGCTCACGCGAGAGCTGCAGTTCGACTTGCTCGAAGTGATTGTTGTAAATGTGGCAGTCGCCGCCCGTCCAGACGAAGTCGCCGACTTCAAGATCGCACTGCTGGGCGATCATGTGCGTGAGCAGGGAGTAGCTGGCGATGTTGAATGGCACGCCAAGGAAGATGTCGCAGCTTCTCTGGTAGAGCTGGCAGGAGAGCTTGCCGTCGGCAACATAGAACTGGAACAGACAGTGGCAGGGCGGCAGAGCCATCTTGTCGATTTCGCCGACATTCCAAGCGCACACGATGTGGCGGCGGCTGTCAGGGTTGGTCTTGAGCTGCTGCATGAGGCGGCTGATCTGATCGATGTGACGGCCGTCGGCGGCGGGCCAGCTTCTCCACTGCACTCCGTACACGGGGCCGAGGTCGCCGTTCTCGTCGGCCCATTCGTCCCAGAT
>DNLN01000042.1 GCA_003488465.1 Sutterella sp.
CCCTTCTGTCCGGGCGTGCTCAGTCTCTGAATGATCAGCGCTCCGCAGGCGAGGTAGCACAATGCGGACAAAGACAAAAGCAGGCTGCTGAGTGTTGTGGCCGACATACAAGTCCCTTTCTCGGCTGGTGGCATCGCGTCGTACCGAGAAGCGCGATTCAACTAAAATGCCCGGATGTCTTTTGCGAGGCCGTCTGAAATCCGGCGGCCTCTGCGCGAGGAAATCCAGGGCGGGATCCTTTCTCATGATTGTAGATCCCAAATGCTTGTCACGGATTTTCCCAAATCGACAATTTTTCCTTGTCTCACCCTGAATCACGAGAAACTATGCTGGACAATTTGAGCTCGCGTCTTGCGCGCATCGTCAAAGCCATGCGCGGTCAGGCACGCCTCACCGAAGAGAACACCCGGGAAATGCTGCGGGAGGTGCGCCTCGCGCTCCTTGAAGCCGACGTTGCGCTGCCGGTGGTCCGTGACCTCGTCTCCTCCATCAAGCAAAAGGCGCTTGGCGAGGAGGTCGTCGGCAATCTCAATCCCGGACAGGCCCTCGTCGGCGTCGTCGAGAAGGAGCTCACGCGCATCATTGGAGGCGATGTCCCCGCCGAAGAGCGCGAGCTCAACTTCTCCGTCCAGCCCCCGGCGATCATCCTGCTCGCCGGTCTGCAGGGCGCGGGCAAGACGACCACCGCAGGCAAGCTTGCCAAACTTCTCATCGAAGAGAAGAAAAAGAAGGTGCTCACGGTGTCGGCTGACGTCTATCGACCCGCCGCCATCGATCAGCTCAAGACGGTGAGCGCACTGGCCGGAGCCGAATTCTTCCCGAGCTCGTCCGAGCAAAAGCCGCTCGATATTGCGGCAAACGCCCTTGACTATGCGAAAAAGCACTTCTTTGACGTGCTCATCGTCGATACGGCTGGCCGCCTTGCCATAGACGAAGCGATGATGCAGGAAGTGAAGAATCTCTCCGATTTCCTGCACCCTGCGGAAACGCTCTTTGTAATTGACGCCATGCTCGGCCAGGATGCCGTCAACACGGCCCGCGCCTTTGACGAGCGACTCTCGCTCACCGGCGTCATCCTCACCAAACTCGACGGCGACAGCCGCGGCGGCGCCGCCCTTTCGGTGCGCATGGTGACCGGCAAGCCCATCAAGTACGTCGGCATGGGCGAAAAGCTGGACGGCTTTGAAGCCTTTTCTCCCGAGCGCATGGCGAGCCGCATCCTCGGTATGGGCGACATCGTCGCCCTCGTGAAGGACGTGCAGAAGGCTGTCGACATCAAAAAGGCGCAGAAGCTTGCCGAGAAGATCAAGAAGGAAGGCAAGTTCGATCTCGAGGACTTCCGCGACCAGATCAGCCAGATGCGCAGCATGGGCGGCTTCTCGAGCCTCATGGACAAGTTGCCGAGTCAGTTCCAGGAAGCCGCAAGCAAGATCCGCGACGAAGACGCCAACCGCATGGTGCGCCGCACCGAAGGCATCATCAACTCGATGACTCCCAAGGAAAGACGCAATCCTGATCTCATCAAGGCTAGCCGCAAGCGCCGCATCGCTGCCGGCGCCGGCGTGTCCGTGCAGGAAGTGAACCGGCTTCTGAAGCAGTTCGAACAAACCCGCGACATGATGAAGAAGATGAAAAAGGGCGGCCTCGGACGCATGATGCGCGCCCTGGGCGGCATGCGCGGCGGCATGGGAGGATTGCCTCCGGGCATGGGCGGCTTCCCCCACTGATCCGTTCGCACAGCATGACCGAGCGCATCACATGGATCAGCTTTTTCTCAACCGACGCGGGCAAAACCTGCGCCGAATGGGAACTCGCAGCCTTCAGCTCGATCAGCCGCACGCTCTCGGGCGTGCGTGCCGTGCAGATCGGCTGCCCGGCGATCAACGCGCTCACCGGCTGCGCCATCGCCCATCAGATCCTTCTGTCCGAATCGATTCCCGCGCGCAATCCCTCGGACATCCGAGCCCCCGTCATCGCCGATGCCCGAGCAATTCCGCTCGCCGCGGACTGCGCCGATCTCGTTCTCTGGCCGCACGGGCTGGATGTCGGCTCCGGCAAGGCTGAAACCCTCGAGGAAATCTCCCGCATCCTCGCGCCAAACGGCATCCTCATCACCTCGTTTCTGAACGCCTCGGGTCCTTGGAGCATGAAGGGGCGCCTGTTCAAGGCAGCCAGCTGCCTTCCCGAGCCCTCATCCCTCGTCACGGTCGGCGAAGCGAAAAACCTGATCAGCGCATGCGGCCTCACGCTCGAAGGCGGGCGCTTTGGCGTCTATACGGCAAATCCCGATGCACACCCCGCTTCGCCCCGGCCGGTGAATTCTCTCAAGCCGACCTGGCTCGACAAGGCGGGCGACCGTTGGTGGCCGACGCTCGGCAACATGGCCGTTCTCGTCGCCAGAAAGCGCACCGCAGGCATGACCCTTGTCGGTCAGGCCGCGTTCAGCGGCAAGCGCATGCGTTCCGGCAAACGCGCCCTTGCGCACAGACAGGCGCTATCAGAAGAAAATTTATGACTGAAAAATTAGAAATCTGGACTGACGGCGCCTGCAAGGGCAATCCCGGCCCGGGAGGCTGGGGCGTACTCATGGTGTACGGACCGCATAAGAAAGAGATGTGTGGCGGCGCACTCGTCACCACCAACAATCAGATGGAGCTCACGGCCGTCATTCGCGCCCTGGAGGCGATCCGCCGCCCCTGCCCCGTGCGGTTGCACCTGGACAGCTCCTACGTGCGGGACGGCATCACCGGCTGGATCCACGGCTGGAAGAAAAAGGGGTGGAAAACCGCTGGCGGCTCCCCGGTGAAAAACGTCGAGCTCTGGCAGAAGCTCGACCGCCTTGTGACCGAATACAAGAACAAGGCGTCCATGGAATGGGTCTGGGTGAAGGG
>DNLN01000033.1:0-495 GCA_003488465.1 Sutterella sp.
CTGCTTCATGTAGCTCGTCGCCTGCTCCTTGCAGAGCTGAGCCTGAGCCATCTGAAGCTTGGCGAACTGGAACTGCACGCTCTCGGTCGGGCCCAGATCGATCGAATTGATGATCTGCTGGAGCTGGCTGGCGGCGCCGGCGAGGTCAACGGGATTGGACATGGTGTTCTCCTTAGCGGAAATTGCGTAATTGGATTAACGGGCCGTGGCAACGGCAGTGAGGGTCTGGATGCCCTGAGAGACCTGGTTGCTGGCGCCCTGGGTGTACGAGTTGTACTGACCGATGAAGTCCTGCAGATAGACCATCAGGGTCTGGGTCTTGTTGCTGATCGACTCCTGATAGTTCGTGAGCGACTGGATGTTGTAGTCCCACTCGTCCTTGTTGTGCAGCTTGTCATTGCCGGCGGTGTCCCACGACAGGCCGCGATCCTTGTAGAACTGAACCATTTCTTCGGGCATCGTGGTGCACTTGTCGCCGGTCTTGGCTTCGTTCTG
>DNLN01000033.1:623-17828 GCA_003488465.1 Sutterella sp.
ATGTCCTCGATCTGCTTCATGTAGCTCGTCGCCTGCGTCTTGCAGAGCTGCGCCTGAGCCATCTGGAGTTTGGCGAACTGGAACTGCACGCTCTCGGTGGGGCCCAGATCGATCGATGCCATGACTTGCGACAGTTGGCTGGTAGCGTTCACGGTGGTCATTTGTTTTTCCTCGTTGAAAAATGCGTGTGAATGGGTTAACGGGCCGTGGCAACGGCGGTGAGGGTCTGGATGCCCTGAGAGACCTGGTTGCTGGCGCCCTGGGTGTAGGAGTTGTACTGGCCGATGAAGTCCTGCAGGTAGACCATCAGGGTCTGGGTCTTGTTGCTGATCGACTCCTGATAGTTCGTGAGCGACTGGATGTTGTAGTCCCACTCGTCCTTGTTCATGGCGAGGTCATTGCCCTTCGTGTCGTAGCTCAAGCCGCGGGCCTTGAAAAAGGCCGCCATCTCCTCGGGCATCATCGAGGCTTCCTTGTCCCAGGGGCAGTTGCCGGTCTTGCTCGTGCAGTCGTTCTGGAGCTTGCGCGCCTGAGCGATCATGTCGGCAGTCTTCTTCTGCTCGGCCTGGATGTCCTCGATCTGCTTCATGTAGCTCGTCGCCTGCGACTTGCAGATCTGAGCCTGGGCCATCTGAAGCTTGGCAAACTGGAACTGCACGCTCTCGGTGGGCCCCAGATCGATCGAGTTGATGATCTGCTGCAGCTGGCTTGTTGCGTTGGTGAGGTTGACCGCGTTGGTCATAGCATGTGCTCCTGAAAATTATTAAATCGGCTGATCCTGCCGCGTCTTTGCGCAGGCCTCAGGCACCTCATCCGCTTCTTCCTTTTCCGTCTGGCGTCTGATCGGCTCTGTCTTTGACCGAAAGCGATCGAAATTCTGTCGCAGATCAGTAGAGGGAGAAGCAAAAGTATTTTTGAGGGTTTCCTTTGCCAATCAAAGGTTATCTCTGAGCACAGTATACCACTAGAAAAGAGAAATTTTTGGCTAAATAGGTATTAATTTATGACACTTAAATCGTGTGAAAACATGTCCTTTTCCCAGAGGAAAATCTACTCGGTTCGGCTGAAGGCGATCATGGTGATGTCGTCGGACTGATGAGCTTTGCCGCGATAGGCGAGAACAGCATCCATGACGGCGTGCACCAAAGCGTCGACCGAGGCGTCGCGGTGCTCTTGTACCACCTGTCCGATACGTTCCTCGCCAAAGAGCTGCTTTTCGGTGTTCATGGCTTCGGAAATGCCGTCTGAGTAGATCAGGCACGTGTCGCCCGGCTCGAGCTTTGTTCTGTGCTCGGTGAACTCCATTCCCTCCAGAGGCCCAACCACAGGGCCGGAGAGCTCGGAGATCCAGCGAAGAGGCGCACCGCTTGCACGGTTGATGACGGCAGGGGGACAGTGGCCGCCGTTGGCAAAGACGAGTTCGCCGCTCTTGGGATCGAGCAGTCCGATCCAAAGCGTGACGAACATGCAAGTGGGATTGTTCTGGGCAAGCTGATCGTTCACGCGCTGCATGATCTGCGCAGGGCTGTACCCTTCGGCGATGGCGTAGCGGATGAGCGTGATCGTCATGGACATGAACAGGGCCGCCGAGACGCCCTTACCTGAAACATCGCCCACGATGAGCGCCTGACGCCCGTCAGGTGTTTCGATGACATCGTAGAGGTCGCCGGCGACTTCCTTTGCAGGCTCCATGAATGCAAAGGCGGCAAAGCCCGGCGCCGTGAAGGGGGTGTCGCAGGGCGTGAGGATGCTTCTTTGAATGTCGTGTCCGGCGTTGAGCTCGCCTTCCATGCGCTGCTGGGTGGCAAGCGTTTTCTTGAGCTTGGAGATGCTCTGGTCAAGCTCCTGGATCATGTGGGCAAATGCCCCGGAGAGCTGCCCGATTTCGTCGCGGCCGCCGTAGGAGAAGCCCTTCAAGAGGCTGTCGGCAAAATCGGACTTCTGGCTGAAGTCGATCTTGGAGAGCCGTCTCGCACGTTCGGCAACAATTCCGAGCGGACGAAGCGTCCGGCTCACGACGAATGCCGCAAGCAGGCCGGTTATGAGAAACACGGCAAGAATGACCGCCGCCAGGGTGAGGGCCCCCATGAGCGCAGGCTGAGTGACCGCCCGTTCAGGTAGAACTGCCGTAATGAACCAGTCGTAAGGCTTGAACAGATAGACCGAGTAGTAGTGGGGCGTTCCTCTGGTCGTGAGCCCGTTTGCCCCCATGCCTGCCTTGGCTTTGGAGAGAATGCCGGGCAGATCGACCGAGTCGGGAAATTTGGTGCCAGCCGAAGCGAGCAGGGTTCCCCGCGAGTTGAAAAGTGCAACCGATGCATTCTCATGCAGTGGGATCTGCTCGAGCGAATCCTGAACCTGTCCGATGACTTGGAAGCGGATTTTCTCGTAGCTGCGCTCGCGGTCAATGCTGTCGCGCATGAAGATGAGGGACTCGTTCTGGGGCAGATGCCAGATTCCGATCACCTTGGGGCCGGTTTCGTCAAACCGCACGGTAGTAAAGGCTGACGAGGCAAGGGAGGCCTTGTCGTTGAGGAGCAGCTCCTTGATGGAGACTCCGCGGTAGTCCTTGATGTTTTTGCGGATGAGCTCCTCAATCTTCGAGTTGCCGACAACTGGGTTGAGACCGCTTGCGACCATCAGTTCGATACCGTGGCTGCTCAGGTTCTGCTGCAGGGTTCTCACCACGCTGTCCGAGTTAAGCACCGAGAGATAGATGCGGGAGACCGCCGAGGCGAGATAACTCATCTCCTCGTGATCGGAAATGGCCTTGCCGGCTGCCGTGGCCACGGATTCGATGTAGTCGATCTCGATCAGTTCGTTGATGAGGCGGACCTGCTGGTCAAAGATGATGGTCGCCTGATTGACGCTGAGCTCCACGGCCTGGTTGTAGCTGAGGTATACCACGGGGAACGCCGCCAGCATGCCGGCCAGGCCGATGATGGAGAGAAACTTCTTTTTCAGAGTGAAAGCGGGTCGAGACATGCGGTGCTCACCATCAGTCGGTTCATTGGTTCTGCAGACTCTGCACCCAGCGGAGGACTTCCGCGACTGGGCCGATCAGATCCTTGGGAATGTATGCGTTCTCAGTACCCTGCTCATACAGGGCATGGGCAAGGGGCACGTTGCGCATGATCGGGATGCCCTCTTCCTTGGCGACCTGAATCATTCGCTGGGCAAGAGCGCCTTCGCCCTTTGCCAGGATGACGGGCAGTGGCGTCTTGTCCTTTTCGTAGTCGAGTGCGATGGCGAAATGAGTCGGATTTGTCACGAGTACCTTTGCCTTTCGAGTGCTGCTGAGCTGTCCCTGCTGGATCATTTCCTGATGCAGCTGCTTGCGCTTGCCCTTGACCTGAGGATCACCTTCGCTTTCCTTGAATTCGCGCTTGACCTCGTCAATGCTCATCATGTGATCCTGCGTCCACTTGTACTTCTGGTAGAGGAAGTCAAGAGCGGCGATCACGGCAAAACCGCCTGCACATTTTAGTACGAGCTCGCCGGAGGCCGCGCCGAGCACGGACCACATGGCGTACAGGCCCCCCTTGGGGATGTCAAAGAGCGTGGGCAGGAACTTCTCGAGCACAGCGTAGGCGATGGCGCCAAGCAGGGCGACCTTGACAAGATTTTTGAGGAACTCGACAAGATTCTTGATGGAAAAGACCTTCTTGAACCACTTGGCAGGGCTTAGATTCTCAAGCTTGGGCATTGCCGCCTTGGGCGCAAAAAGGAAGCCCGTCTGGGCGATCAGCACGATGAGCGCCGTCGACATCACGATGGCGACAATCGGGGCGACGAGGGCGATCATGAGGTCGAGGACTGCGGGAACAGCCTTGGCAAGCGCCTCCTCGTAGGGTAGCTCCATCACCTCCATCGGGATTGAAACGAGCAGCACGAGATCCTCATAGATTCCCTGTGCGTTGCCGAACATGTAGCCGCCGATCGCAAGCACCGTCGCGGCAGGAGCGATGTCCTGACCCTTGGCGATGTCGCCCTTTTCTCTTGAGTCCCGTATCCGTTTCGGTGTCGGTTGTTCTGTTTTCTCAGCCATTAGAAGAAGTTCCTCAGCATGTTGAGATCAAGAGAAAAACCGCTGAATTTCTCTTCGCCCTGGGCGATGAGTACGGCAAGGTACAGGAGCAGCAGGAAGGAGGCTAGGCCGCTCTTGATGCCCATGGCAAGGATGTAGACGTTCAGCTGTGAGGCGAAGCGGTTGATGATGCCGAGCGTGAGATCCGTGAACAGGCACGCAAGGACAACCGGAGCGGAGAGAAGCACCATGTCGGCGGCAAGCCTGGCGACGCACTTGCCGAAAAAGAGCAATGCGTTCTGGTTGTCAAAGAAGCCGAAGGGGATGACCTGTCCGACAGGCCAGAACTCGTAAGTAGCGTAAATCGACGCAAGCAGCGCAAGAAACGCGCCGCCCGAGTAGAAGATGAAGCACAGACTCTGAAAGAGGAACGAGCCGGTCGGAGAGGTCGATTCGCCCGAGAGCGGATCGGTGTCCTGGGCCATGCCTGCGCCTCGCTGGTTGTCGATGAAAAAGCCCGCGCTCTGCAGCGTCCAGAAAAGCATGCCGGCCAGCCAGCCGAGAATGAAGCCGATGAAGGCTTCCTTGAGGATCAGTCCCAGAATCAGCAGAAGTCCGCTGTTGGTGAGCGGAAACACATCCGGCATCGAGGGGAGGATCGCCGGGTGCAGCACGAGATACAGGGCAAAGACGATCGCCATGCGAACCGGGCCGAGAACTCCGTTGCCCATGAAAGGGGCGGTATGGACGAAGGCCATCAGGCGCGTCGTGCCGAGAATGAAGGCAAACAGATGCACTTCAAGCGGGTAGCCCATGGGAGTGAAGTTCTCAAGCATATGAGTTCTCTGGCGGGGCCGGCCTCGTGCGGGGGATCAGAACAGGTAGAAGCGGTCGAAGATTTCGCTTGCAAAGCGAAGGATTTCTGCGGACATCCAGCCGCCCAGCGCAAAGAGCGAACCCACGACCGCAAGCAGCTTCACGCCGAAGGTGAGCGTCTGTTCCTGGAGCTGCGTGACCGCCTGAATCAGGCTGAGCACGATGCCGATCACGGAGGCGATGATGATCGGCGGCAGAGAGATGATCATCACCAGGTACAGCGCCTGGCTGGCGTATTCCATTGCGAGCGAATGCATTCACAACCCCTTTTGCCCTTGATCTTTCGTGCGAATTATAAAACTAGCGCTCGTGGTACTTGTACACTGCGCCGATCGAGCTGAACAGATCGAAGGGAATGTTCCAGCCGAGCAGCATGGCCGTGGTCAGATTGACGACCAGCGTGCGCTGCGGCGAGTAAATCTGATTGATGTTCCTCGGCTTGACGCCGCGTAGCATTTCCTTGAGGACGTTGGCTTCAAACATCCCCTGTTCGTTCAGATTGGAATTGTCAAGCCCCATGAGCAGGCCCTCGGCGACAAAGTCCTGGGAGGAGGAGACCGAGAAGGTGGGGATTCCGTGCTGGATCAGATAGTCGGGAAGATCGCCCTTTCTGGTCGGCGGCCGATTGTAGTGAGGCAGAATGAGGGCGTCGACCTCATTGGTCTCGTACAGGTGCGTCACGCAGGCGAGCGCTCGATCCAGGGTCTTGGAGAGATCTTTGGGGTCGCCGGCGTACGTGCAGGTGAAGAAGTCCACGTCCATTTTCTGGCAGGTTTTGCTCACGGCCGTGAGTTCGTACTGGTGCTCCTGCCCGACCATGTACGCAAAGCCCAAACGCTGAAAGCCGAAGATTTCCTTGAAGATCTTCACCTGGCGGACAAATCTGTTGGGTTCGATCAGGGCGTGCACATTGTCCTGGCCCGAGTCCTGCGCACTTTTGACAAGGCCTGAAGTCACTGCATTCGTGCTGGCGTAAGTGAGCATCGGAATATCGGTGACATTGGCGATGGCTATGCGGCAGGCGGGCGTACCCATGACGATGATGAGCTCGGCATCCTTCTTCTTGAGGCGCTCGAGCAGGCTTTTCGTGACCTCGGCCTCGTTCACCCGGCCCCACTGGTAGTCGTAAATGCCGTCTTCCAGGAACCGGATCTGGTCTCCGCCCGCATTCTCGGCAAGCCAGTGCCAGACTGGGGCAACGTCTTCGGTGCCAAGCGGTATCGGGACATTGCCGTTGTCGATGATCTGAAGTTGATCCAAACCCCGTGCGATCGCCTGAAGCATTTTCTGATAGACGGAGTAATCGCCGCTCACCACGAGAAGCGCCCTCGGGGCGGAACCGTCGGGCGCCCGAAGCGGCTGCAAAGCATGTGCGTTCTGCAGGGAAAACAGCATCAGGGCGATGCAAAGAAAACGAAGGATTCTTTTCATGACACACGGGCGAAATTACACCGATTGCATCATAAGCCCCGCCAAGGCAAAAGTGGAGGTTTCGCCTCACGGGAAACACGAAAAGGCAGAAGAGGCTTCTTAAGCGCCTCGGTCAGACGCAGGCGTTTTCGTGCAGCAAAAGGCTTGCGACCGAGACAATCCCTTCCAAACTTTTTGCAAACCCGTTCTTTTCGGCCCAGAGATCGATCGGCTCGCCTTCGTTGTAGCCGGTGTTCACAAGCAGCACCCGGGTGCCGGCTGCTCGCCCCGCAAGCGCATCGTTGCGGGAATCGCCGACCATGACGGTTTGCTCGGGTGCGGTGCCGAGCCGCTTCATGGCGAGCACGAGCATGTCGCCTGCGGGCTTGGGATGGTCCGTGTCATCGGCGGCCACAATGGTGTCAAAGAGGCCGAGCGCGTCCCGGCTTTCCAAAAGGGAGATTGTGATGGCGCGCATCTTGTTGGTGACAAGCGCCACCTTGATGCCGTTTTGCCGAAGCAGCTTGAGTGACTCGATGGCGCCGGGAAAGAACTTTGTGCCGCGGCTGCCGGAGGCAACGAGCACGTCGGCGTACTCGGAGATGAACTCCGCGATGTCGGCTTCTCCCGTCGGCAGCCCCCGGGCACGGGCGACTTCTCGGAAGAGATGAACCGCGCCCTTGCCGAGAAATGAGGCGACCGTTTGCGTGTCAAGAGCCGGAAGATTTCTCTTTGCGAGCACGGCGTTGACGGCATCGGCCAGATCCTGGGCCGAATCAACCAGCGTGCCGTCAAGGTCAAAGAGTGCGGCGCGGATGCCGGGCATGGGCGATCCTCTCCTAGAAGCGCAGCGTCATGTCGTGCCAGAGGGCGCCGCCATGGGTGGAGGCCGAGACGCCCTCGTCGACAAAGCCAAAGCGCCGGTAGTAGCCGATCATGTGCTCCTTGCAAGTGAGGATGACGCCGCGCCGTCCCTCGGCGCGGGCGTGCGCGATGAGGTGCTCCATCAGCTTGGCAGCGTAGCCGCGGTGGCGGAATGCGGTCAGCACGTCCAGGCCGAACACCGTTTGCCAGGCGCCCGCTTCATCGTGAAGCGATGCATCGGCGAACATGATGTCGGAGATGGTGGACTGGCTCGTCACCATGCCGTTGATGAAGCCCGCGGGGACGCCGTCTGCCTCGATTAGGAAAAAGTGCGAGGGGAAGGTTCTGATGCGATCCTCAAAGGAGGCGCGTGGAGCGGCCTCGGAGGGCGGGAAGCACTCGGCTTCGATTGCCGTGACGGTGTCAAGATCTGCAGGAGTGACGGTGCGGATGACTGGCTTTTGGAGCATGGCGATTGCCTGTTGACGTGTTTTTGATGCCCGAGCATTCTAATCGGGAGCGCGCAAGCCTGGATCACGCTTGGGGAGCGCTCCGAAGCGTGAGGGCAAGTGCGCATCCGGCCGCCGTCAGTGCGCAGCAGGCAAAAAACGGCATGCCGGCCGCAAGTGTCTGCGGCGCCGAACTCGTGAAGATCAGAAGCGGCGTGCTGAACAGGGGCGCGATCGACCCGGTGAGCGAGTTGAGCGAATTCACCGCACCGATGGCAATGCCTTGGCCCTCGGCAGGCGCAAGTCGGCTCACTTCGCCAGAAACGATGGGTGAGACGATGCTGGAGATTGAGTAAAGGCAGAGCAAAACGACGGAAACCGCAGCTGCCGCAGAGAGCGCAATGCCGAGCAGGCAGACTGCGCTCACGGCCAGAGAGGCGGCGATGAGCCGCTGTCGGGACGCCTTCAGGATGATTCGCGGCAGCAGCCAGCCCTGGGAGATGGAGATGAACAGCGCCAGCGCAAAGATCGACAGACCGATTCCGAACGGCGTGAAGCCGTAGCGGTATTCGGTGTACAGCGCCCAGCTGCACTGCAGCATGCCGTTGGCCAGACTGGCAAGGATGAGAATCACCACCGAAAGCCGCACGGGCTGCATGGCAAAAAGCTGAACGATGGCCGAGACGGGGTTGTTCTGCCGGAAATTCATCGGCCGGCTCTCGCGCTCGGAGAGCGACTCGGGCAACACGAAGCTGCCGTAGAGAAAGTTCGTTAGGGCAATGACGCAGGCGGCGATAAAGGGCAGCCGGGGATCGGCCTGGCCGAGTACGCCGCCGATCGCCGGGCCCACCATGAAGCCCACACCGTACATGGCCCCGATCTTTCCGAAGTAGGCCGCCCTCTGAAAGCCCTGCGTGATGTCGGCGATGTAGGCCTGTGCAACCGCGGTGTTCGCCGACAGTGCGCCGCCCAGAATGCGGCTGGCGAGGATGAGGGGCAGGGACGGAATGAATGCCGGAACGGCGAACATGATTCCAAGACCGAGGATCCCTCCGAGAAGCACGGGGCGTCTGCCGATGCGGTCGGAGAGCGCGCCCAGAATCGGGGCGCTTGCGAACTGCATGAGTCCGTAGCTCAGCATGATTGCGCCGTACCACCAGGTCTGGGCGCCGGCCGAGTCAGTGAGCGTGCCGATGAGCCGCGGCAGAACCGGAATGATCAGCCCGATGCCGAGTGCATCGAGCAGGATGCACACAAGGATGAAGCCGAGTCTGGCGCGGTGGTTCATGAAAAAAGCGGAGAAGAGGGACGAACAACAGCGAGGATTGTAGTCGGAATGAGTCTTCGGCAAGAGCCGGCTCCGAACCCGGGCGGGTTTACGGCTGATTGCGTAGGAATCCTAATTTCACGCAAGGAAACGGTGCAAGGCAGCGGCCGGAGGGCGAAAATCCCTTTTTCTCAGGTTTGTAATACTGTATCCTTCGGAAAATTCACTAAAAAAGTGATTGTCCGCTCGCGACAAGGGGTGTTTTTTCCCGTTTCCCGGGGCGGTTCATTCAAGGAGTTCAAGAAAAATGACAGAAAAAACCCTGTTCCACAGAGCGATGCCCCTAATCCTCGGGGGATCGCTCGTCAAGCAGATTCTGGTCGCACTTGTGCTGGGCTGCATCGTCGCCTATGTGGCGCCGAGCGTGGCTGTTCCCCTCGGTTTCCTCGGGACGATCTTCATCTCCGCGTTGAAGGCTGTTGCCCCGATCCTCGTGTTCGTGCTTGTCGGCGCTGCGATCGCCAATCACCAGACCGGCAATTCGTCCCAGATGAGGCCCGTCATCGTGATCTACCTCATCGGCACGTTTGCGGCCTCCGTGACGGCCGTGGTTGCGAGCTTCCTGTTCCCGGTGCAGATCGATCTGGTTCCGGGTCCCGCTAGCGCTTCCGCCCCGGGCGGCATCATCGAAGTGCTTCGCAACCTCGTGCTGTCCGTGGTGGACAACCCCGTGCACGCCCTCCTGAATGCCAACTACATCGGCATTCTCGCTTGGGCGATCGGCCTTGGCTGGGCCATGAGAAAGGCTGGTGAGACGACCCGCCAGGTCTTCAACGACGTGGCTGACAGCGTCGAGTTCATCGTCCGCATCGTGATCCGCTGCGCTCCGCTCGGCATCTTCGGCCTCGTGGCCAACACGTTCGCCGCCGAAGGCTTCGCTCCGCTCATCACCTACGCGCAGGTTCTGCTCGTGCTGCTGGGCTGCATGATCTTCGTTGCGCTCGTCATCAACCCGATCATCGTTTGGTTCTGCACGCACAAGAATCCGTACCCCCTCACGTTCATGATGCTGCGTGAGTCCGGCGTGACGGCGTTCTTCACCCGTTCCTCGGCCGCCAATATTCCGGTCAACATGAACATCTGCCGCCGCCTGAATCTGGACGAGAGCACCTACGCCGTGTCCATTCCGCTCGGCGCCACGATCAACATGGCCGGTGCCGCCATCACGATCACCGTGCTTGCCCTGGCTGCCTGCCACACCCTCAACATTCAGGTTGACGTCTTCACGGCCATCCTGCTCTCGGTTGTCGCGGCCCTGTGCGCCTGCGGCGCAGCCGGCGTTCCCGGCGGCTCGCTCATGCTGATTCCGCTTGCCTGCGGACTGTTCGGCATCGACAACACGACCGCCATGCAGGTCGTGGCCGTTGGCTTCATCATCGGCGTGCTGCAGGATTCTGCAGAGACGGCCCTGAACTCTTCCTCCGACGTGCTCTTTACGGCTGCCGCATGCCTGCGCGCCGAGCGTCTGAAGAACGAGAAGTAATCATCGGCTGACGCAAGTCAGCAGAGAAGAAGGGGCGGCGCGGAACGGATCCGTGGACCGCCCTTTTTCGTGGAGCGGGGCGACTCGGTTAGAATCGCTCCGAGTTTTCCCCTCAAATGATTTTCCCGGAAGTTCCCTTGACAGCGGCAGAGCAGGCGCTCGGCATTCTTGAGCGCGTTTTCGGTTTCCATTCCTTTCGCGGGTTTCAGCTTGACGTTGTTGAGCATGTGGCTCAGGGCGGTGATGCGCTCGTGCTCATGCCGACCGGCGGTGGAAAGAGCCTTTGCTACCAGATTCCTGCGCTGATGCGGCCGGGAGTTGCCGTTGTCATCTCTCCGCTCATCGCTCTGATGGCCGATCAGGTGAGCACGCTCGAGCAACTCGGCGTGCGCGCGGCATTTCTCAACTCCTCGCTCTCCTCGCGGGATGCGGCCGATGTGCGGCGGCGCCTTTGGAACGGCGAGGTGGACATCCTCTATGTGGCGCCCGAGCGGCTCCTGATGGAGAGCATGCTCGAGATGCTCTCGCAGCTTCAGATCGCGCTTTTTGCAATTGACGAGGCGCACTGCGTGTCCATGTGGGGGCATGACTTCCGGCCCGAATACGCGCAACTCTCGATCCTCAGGGAGCGCTGGCCCGAGGTGCCGCGCATTGCCCTCACGGCGACGGCGGACATCAACACGCGAGAAGAGATCTGCGAGCGGCTCCTTCAAAATCCCCGCCGCTTTGTGGCGAGTTTTGACCGGCCAAACATCCGGTATCGGATCACCGAAAAGCGCGGCGAGAGGGATCAGCTGCTCACGTTCATTCGCTCCGAGCACAGCGGCGAGAGTGGCATCGTGTACTGCTATTCGCGCAATCGCACCGAGGAGATCGCCAAGTATCTCGAAGAGAAGGGCGTGCGCGCCCTTGCCTATCATGCCGGACTCGAGAGCGAGGAGCGCACAGCCCGCCAGGAGCAGTTCCTTGCCGAGGACGGGATCGTCATGGTGGCCACCATTGCCTTTGGCATGGGCATCGACAAGCCGGACGTGCGGTTTGTGGTGCACATGGACATGCCCAAGAGCATCGAGAACTACTACCAGGAGACGGGCAGGGCGGGGCGCGACGGCAAGCCCTCGGACGCCTGGATGCTCTATGGCCTGAGGGATGTCGTCAATCAGCGCCGTTTCATTGATGACTCGAACGGCTCGGTCGAGTATCAGCGCCGCTGCATCGCCAAACTCGAATCCATGCTGGCGCTCTGCGAGGCGACAAGCTGCAGGAGGAAGATTCTCCTTGAGTATTTCGGCGAGTCGGCGCAGGCTCGATGCGGGAATTGCGACAACTGCCAGCAGCCGGCGGTTGTGGATGATGTCACTGTGGCCGCCAAGAAGCTTGCAAGCACGGTCTATCGCGTGCAACAGCATTCAGGGACGGGTTTCGGGCAGAGGCAGATCATCGACATCCTGCTTGGCAACGCCACGGACAAGATCCTTGCCAGAGGCCATGACAAGCTGTCCACCTTCGGCATCGGGCGAGAACTCTCCGAAGCACAGTGGCGGAGCCTTGTGCGCCAGATGGTGATCCGCAACTGGCTTACCGTGGATCCGGACCGGTTCAATGCGCTTAGCTTGGGGCCCAGGGTCGCCGAACTTCTCAAGCAGGGCCGCACGATCGGATTGAGACGGCCGGGAGAAAAGCGGTTCAAGCCCGCGCGGTCCGCAGCCGTGGACCTTTCCGGGGAGAGCCTCACGCTCTTTAATGTGCTTCGCGGATGGCGCAGACAGAAGGCTCTCGAGGAAAACCGTCCTGCCTATCGCGTGTTCCCAGACAAGACGCTTGAACAGATTGCTCTGGAGCAGCCCGTGACGCTGGGTTTGCTCGGAACGCTCTCGGGTGTGGGTGAAGCCAAACTTGATCACTACGGCGAGGAGATCATCACGCTCGTCAGGCGCTTCAAGGAGGGCTTGGAGCGGGACGGCAAAACCGTCTGATGGGCGCAAGTGTTCGGAAGTGTTCGCGAAGTGTACGGATGCGAACACTTCCGAACACTTCCCCCGAAAAAGCGAACACTTCCATCGAAAACAGAACACTTTGATCGAAAGCGCGAACACTTCGCGGGTGTTCTTCGCTCGTCATGGCGCAGAAGTACTGCGACGGCGGAGCTCACGCTTTTGCTGCAGTCGATCAGCGCCTAACTCAGCCGTTTTTCTCCGCAAAGAGCCAGAAACTTCTCAAAGCCCGCCTTGCGCAGCACGCACGCCGGGCAGCGTCCGCACCCGTAGCCCCAGGGATGCAGTTCGGTTCTGTCTCCGTGGTAGCACGTGTGGCTTTCCCGCGCGATGAATTCCACGAGCGGCATGCCGCCCGTCTCATAGGCGAGCTCCCAGGTCTGCTCCTTGGTGCGGTGCATGAGGGGACGGAGCAGAGCGATTTTCCGGTCAAGCCCCAGACTGATGGCATTTTCAAGCGCAGCAAGCGTCGCTTCCCGGCAGTCCGGATAACCGCTGTAGTCGGCCTCTCCCACGCCCGAGATGATCGTGTCGGCGCCGATGTTGTAGGCATGCGCCGCCGCCACGGTGAAGAAGATCAGATTGCGGCCGGGAACGAACGAGGTCGGCAGGCCGTTCTCTTCGTTGATCTCAAATTCGCCGCCCCGCGTGAGGGCGCTCTCATCGAGTGCGGCAAGAGCCG
Organism: Sutterella sp.; assembly: GCA_003488465.1. Lineage (GTDB taxonomy): Bacteria > Pseudomonadota > Gammaproteobacteria > Burkholderiales > Burkholderiaceae_F > Duodenibacillus. The sequence goes on from DNLN01000033.1 coordinate 13,736, forward strand.
TGAGCGGCAGAACCCGGTCGCTGCGCAGCGTGCTGGTGTTCAAAAGCGCTTCGATCGACGCGAGAATGCGTTTGCGGCACTGCATTTCAACGGTGTGCACCTGACCGTAGGTAAAGCCGATGGTGTGCACTTCGTCATAGTGCTTGAGCGCCCAGGCAAGACACGTGGTCGAGTCCTGGCCCCCTGAGAAAACGATGAGAGCCTTGTTGGGGTTTTGCGTCACGGCAGATCCTTTGTCTGGGCGATTGCGGCCAGCAGCTCCTCGACGGCTTCGGGCTTGGTGGACCAGGCCGTGCAGTAGCGCACGAGCTGGCGGCCGTCGCTAGCAAGGCCGCAGGGTTCGCAGCGGAAGTTGCGGTCCAGGAATTCGAGTTTCCGGGCCGAGATCCGCACGAACTGCTGGTTGGTGGGCGAAGAGCCGTCCGGAGTGATTCCTGCCTCGATGAATGCGGCCCGAAGCCGCTGGGCATCCTGCACGGCACGCACTCCGAGCGAGCGATAGAACGCGCCGGTGCCGTCCCGGAAGAGCTCTGCAAACTGCACGCCCGCAAGCCGTCCCTTGGAGATCAGGGCGCCGCGAAGGTGCTGCTGGGAGAGGAACCCCTCCTTGAGTTTTTCATTCGTGATGAGAAGCGCCTCGGCATCAAGCGCACCGCACTTCGTGCCGCCGATCATGAGCGCGTCGCAAAGCGAAGCGATGTCGGCGAGCGTGAGATCGTCCGAGGCGGCTAGTCCGTACGCGAGCCTTGCGCCGTCGATGTACAGCAGCAGGCCGTGCTCGCGGCAGATCCGGCTGATGGCCCGAAGCTCTTCCCCGCTGTAGAGCGATCCGGTTTCCGTGGGGTACGACAGGTACAGCAGCGCTGGCCTAGCAAGCAGGAATTGCTCGCACGAGGTTTCGTACGCCGTGCAGGCGGCAAGCAGATCCTCGGCGCGGATCTTGCCGTCGACACTGGGCAGTTCTGTCACCTTGAAGCCCGTTGCCTCAATGGCGCCGGTCTCATGCGCCGCGATGTGCCCGGTGCTCGCCGCAAGGGCGGTCTGCCCCGGGCGCAGCGCCGCGGAGATGAGCGTGCGATTGGTGAGGGTGCCGCCCGTGAAGAAGTAGATGCCGGCCCCGGGCGTGCCCGCAGCCTGGCGGATCAGGTCGCGGGCGCGGTTGCAGAACGGATCCAGCCCGTAGCCGGGAACCTCTTCGGCGTTCGTGCGCACGAGCGCCGAGAGCAGATCCGGATGACATCCGGCGATGTAGTCGCATTGAAACTGGCGCATGGCACTCCTTTCGGTCGGCTAGAGAAGGGGCGAGGCGAGATAGCACAGGCCTTCGAGCAGGCGCTTGCCGTATCCGCGCTGGCGCCAGGCGTGTCGATCGATCTCTGTGCCGGCGGTCTCGTACGAGCGCTGCAGTTCGGCGAGCTGCCCGGCGAACTCCTTGTCGAGCACGAGCAGCATCAGCTCGAAGTTGAGCATCATGCTGCGGTTGTCCATGTTGAGTGTGCCAAAAAGCGCAATCTCACCGTCAATCGTCACTGCCTTGGTGTGCAGCAGGCCGGGCGTGAATTCAAAGACGCGGATCCCGTTCTCAAGCAGACTGCTGAAGTACCGGTGGCCGGCCCACTTCACGATGCGCGAATCGGTCTGCCTGGGCACGGTGATGCGCACGTCAACGCCCCTTAGCGCTGCGTTCTGCAGGGCCATGAGAAGCGCCTCTCCGGGAACGAAGTAGGGCGTGGAGATGACGATGCTGGTTCTGGCCTTGTTGACGGCCTCAAGCAGCACCCGCAGGTTTGCGTCCGAGGCAATGGCCGGGCCCGAGGGGATCGTCGCGACGGTGGCCTTGCCGGTGGCTTCGGTCGGCGCAGGCAACGGCTCCTGCGCGCTCTGCTCGTCCTGCAGCGTCCAGTCAAGGGCGAGAACGGTCGCGAGGTCGGCGACCGCAGTTCCTGTGACGCGCACCATGGCGTCGATCCAGGAGCTCACGCCGTTTTGCAGGGCGAACTGTTCCGGATCGATCATGTTGAGGCTGCCTGTATAGGCGACCCGTCCGTCAATGATGACGGTCTTTCTGTGCAGCCGGATGTCAGCGCGGCCCGAGCCGAAGGCGAGCACCTGAACGGGCAGCGCGACGGCGACCTTCACGCCGTGCACCTTCATGCGCACGGGCCATGTCGAGCCGATGAACGAGCGCGCGCCCACTGCGTCCACGAGAACCCGGCATGCAACGCCGCGTTCGGCGGCATCGATGAGCGCCTCGGCAATTTCGTCGGCTTTGCCGCCCGGATTCCAGATATAGAACTCCATGTCGACGGAGTGCTTGGCCTGACGGATGTCCTCGAGGATTCGATCGATCGCCTGCGTGGCGTCTCCGATCAGTTCCAGACTTGAGCCGGAGGTTGCAGGCAGATGCGCGACGCGCTGAGTGATCGCAAGGAGCGAAGCGGCAGCCTGGGTTCTCATTCTCGAGGGGGCCGGAGCGGCGTTCTTGCTTTCGATCACATCCCGGAAGTGCTCAAGGCAGTCCTTCATCTTGTGCATGCGCCAGCGGCCGATCGAGCGTTCGCCGAACATGACGTAGAGGATGAAGCCCACATAGGGCAGGACGCTTGCAAGAACGATCCAGGCCATGGAGCTTCCGGGCGGATGCCTCGTGAAAACGACGCGCAGAACGACCGTTGCCGCGAGGATAATCTGCAGTACGGCGAGAAACACGCCGATGAGTGCGGTCCATTCGGGTGAGGATATTGTTGTCATAGGGCCTCCGCAAGAGACTGTTTCTCAGAAAGTTCTTCCCAGCGCCGGTACAGGGACTCGATAAGCGAGGGCAGCTGGGCGCTGCGCTCCTTGTCAGCCTTTTGTTCCTCAATGCTTCTTTTGTGGTAGTCGGGGCTGCTCATTGCGGCGAGCAATGCTTCAGACTCGGCCTCCAGGGATTCAATCTTGTCGGGCAGTTCGGCGAGCTCGCGCGTCTCCTTGAAGCTCATGCGAATTCGCTGGGGCGGAGCCGCCTTGCGGGGAGCGCTTTTTGCCGTTGTGGCCTTCTGTTCGGATTTCTGTTTTTCCGGCTCCTCGGCCGGTGCTCTTTGCCGCTCCCAGTCCTCGTACCCGCCGACAAACCGCATCCAGCGGCCGTCGGGATGCTGCCAGTTGACAGGGGCGAGGATGTCGGTGGCGACATCATCGAGAAAGCGTCTGTCGTGGCTGACGAGAATCACGGTTCCGGGATAGGACTCAAGCGTGCTTTCGAGGAGCTCGAGCGACTCGATGTCAAGGTCATTGGTCGGTTCGTCGAGCACAAGCAGATTGGCGGGCAGGGAAAAGAGCCGGGCAAGCAGCAGCCGGTTTCGCTCTCCGCCCGAGAGATTGCCGACGGGCACGGATGCGCGCCTCGGGCTGAAAAGGAAGTCCGAAAGGTAGCTCATGACGTGCTTTTTCTGCCCGCCCACTTCAACCCATTCGCTGCCCTGGGAGACCGTATCGGCAACGGTCTTCGTATCATCGAGTTGGGCGCGAAGCTGATCAAAGTACGCAATCCGAAGGTTTGTGCCGAGCTTCACGCGTCCCTTGTCCGGGGTGATTTCCCCGAGCAGCAGCCGGATGAGCGTGGATTTTCCCGTGCCGTTGTGTCCGACCAGACCGAGCTTGTCTCCGCGCATGATCATGAAGTCAAGATCCTTCACGATGACGCGCTCGCCAAAACTCTTGGTCAGGCCCGTGGCCTCGACAACGACCTTGCCGCTGCGCTCGCCTGCATCGATCACCAGATTCATGCGGCCCAAGCGCTCCCTGCGGGCCGCCCGCTCCCGGCGCAGCGCCTCAAGGCGCCTCACGCGGCCCTCGTTGCGGGTGCGGCGGGCTTCGATGCCCTTGCGGATCCAGACCTCTTCCTGTGCCCAGAACTTGTCAAAGCGGCGCCGCTCAAGTTCTTCGGCAGCGAGCTCTTCGCCTTTGCGCGCTTCGTAGGCGGCGAAGTTTCCCGGATAGGAGCGAAGGATTCCCCGGTCTAGTTCAAGGATGCGTGAAACGACGCTGTCGAGGAACGCCCTGTCATGCGTGATGACCATCAGGGATCTACCGGAGCGGTACTCGCTTTTCA
>DNLN01000033.1:17946-20436 GCA_003488465.1 Sutterella sp.
AGCAGGTCGGGCTCAAGTGAGAGGGCCAGAGCAAGCGCGGCCTTTTTGCGCTCGCCGCCCGAGGCGGTCTGCGCGAGCGCCGAGCCATCAAGCGAGAGCCGATCGAGATATTCGTCAAGTTTGGCAAGCCGCTCCCAGCGGTCGCGCTCGTCGTCGATCGCTTCAAGCCGTCCTCTTGTGACAAGGCTGTCGCGAAGCGTGAGGGAGAGGTCAAGAGCGGGTTCCTGCTCAAGGTAAACGGCGCGAAGCCCGTCCTGGACAATCAGCTCGCCCTCTTCAAGTTTTTCTATGCCGGCCAGTACCTGAAGCAGAGAACTCTTGCCGGTGCCGTTGCGGCCGATAAGACCGATGCGCTCGCCTGGCTCAATCGCCAGACTTGCGCGGTCGAGCAGCGGCATGTCGCCCCAGGAGAGTTCTGCTTCAGATAGCGTCAGGAACGGCATGTAGACCCCTTAGGAGAGCGGCTTGCCGCCGGAGGCGGAAGGCCTTGCCGGGACAGAAGCCTTGTCGGACTCTTTTTTCGGGAGAGGGTTCTCGTAGAGATCAATCACATTGAACTTGATGAGCTCCTTTTCATCCACGGTCTTGATGCTCCCCGGACGGATCAAGGCCGGTGCAGGAGTGATCTTGACGACCGGTGCCTCGTTCCAGTCAAAGGAGATCAGGCCGTTTTCGCCCTTGAAAGAGTGTTCGTCCTTGCCCTTGACGATGGCAAGAGCCACTTGCAGCGCGTCCGAGCCGAGGGCAAAGAGACGCTTTTGCATGACGCTGTTGAGCGGGAGAACCTTGTAGCGCTTAACGAACGCCTCCGCGTCGTAATCAATGACGAACGGAGCTCCGGCAAATCCGATGTTCTGAAGGTCAAAGCAGCTCGACTTGGCTTCCGGATCGGTCTTCGGATCCCCCGGATACACGGCGCTCGTTGCCCAGAGGCGGCTCCGTGAGGGCAGGCGGGGGGTCAGAAGCGGAGCCGTCTGAGCACCCATGGCAAGGAAGATCGCCGCATAGGGCGGCTCGGCGAAAATCACTTCGGCGCGCCGTTCGGCGAAGAACTTCTTCATGCGCAGCTGCTGCTGGGCATAACCGACGGGATCGTCCTCTCTGGCGATCGGCTCTTCGGGGAACTCTGCCTCCTCGCCTTCAAGCTCGAGCGAGAACATCTTGAGGGCGGGTTCCAGATTCGCCTCATTGACGGTCATTCTGTCGGGTGTGAATCCGGCCTGCCGCAGGCTCTCGAGGAAGGCCTCTGAAATGCGTTTTTCAAGCGGCGTGTCGTGATCGAGCAGCAGCACCTTGGGCTTTTCTCCCGAGGCGGTTTTCTCAGGAAGCGCCTGCAGGGCAAGGCCCGTGATGTACTCGGCCTCGTTTTCCATGGAAAGTCCCATCATGAGCAGTTCTCGCGGGAAGATCCGCGGCTGCTTCACAACGCGCTTGACGGGAATGTCCTCGGCCTTCACAAAGCCTTCGACATCCGTGTTGGCCCGAATGGTTCCGGGAGGCAGTTCGCTCTCTTCCCCGGGCTTTTTCTTCTTTTTAACTTGGACGGGGGCCTTCTTTGCCTCAGGGGTGGGGAGGACGGCAGGATTCTCCGTGGGCAGCGCTGCCGGAGCGCTCTCTTCGGGTTCGATCTCGTTTTCGAGCGGCACCTGATTGAGTGTCACGACGGGAAGCGGCAGGAAGGGCTGGGCGGCGATCTGCTCGACGCTTGAGCGGTCAAGCGGCCCCACGGCAACCATGGCGCCGGCGTGGGCGGCCGCATTCAACTGATCCATGACCGTCGCACCCGGCGTGGGACGCACGGAGATCAGGGAGGCCGAGCCTTTGGAGGCATAATTCGCGGCGATCAGGCCGTCTGCCGCCCACTGCGCGGGCTGCGCGAGCGGAGAGTCTTCCGCCGGCATGATGAGCGCGATTTTGATTTTTTGCGCCGATTTTGCGCGAGGGGGCGTCGGCTGTGCGCAAACGCATTGGCTGGCGAGGATGGCGCAGGCAGCACAAGCGATCAGATGAGGATGAAACATAATGGAACCTGAGGTCAAGCCAGATGGCATGGTAAACCCCTGTCAGTTTAGTGGAAATGCACTGTTTGATCGAGTAGGGCTGCAGGGACAGAGCTTTCCCTGCGGGACGCTTTACCTCGTGGGAATGCCGATCGGCAACGCCGCTGATATTACGCTGCGGGCGCTTTGGGTCCTTGATATCGCCGATGTGATCGCATGCGAGGACACCCGCGAGAGCCGCAAGGTGCTTGAACGCTACGGTATCACGACGCATCTTGTCGCCGTGCACGAACACAACGAGGCGAGCGCGGCCGAAAAGCTGATCGAGCGGCTGACGAACGGCGAGCGGGTCGCCCTCATCACGGATGCGGGCTCGCCCGCCGTGAGCGATCCTGGCGCTCGGGTGGTTGCCCGCGTGCGTGATGCCGGATGCCGCATCTGTCCGATCCCCGGCCCCTCGGCTGTTGTCACCGGGCTCTCAGCCGCTGGG
>DNLN01000033.1:20477-40493 GCA_003488465.1 Sutterella sp.
CCGGGCTCTCGGCCGCTGGGCTTTCCTCCTATACCTTCACGTTCGTCGGATTCGTGCCGCCCAACAAAAAGGCGCGCCGCGAGGCGCTCGCGACCTATGCGGCGCGCTCCGATGCCTTTGTTCTTTACGAGGCGCCGCACAGGATCCAGGAGCTTCTCATTGACCTGGCGGCATCGTTGCATCCGGCCCGAAAGGTCGTGGTCGCACGGGAAATGACTAAGCGCTTTGAGAGCTTTGATGCGATGAGCGCAGGAGAGCTCGCCGCCTGGGCCGAACAGATGACGCCGCGCGGCGAATATGCCGTTTTCGTGGACGCCGAGGAACGCACGGGCGGCGAAGAACTCTCCGAGGATGTCCGCAAATGGGCCGACGCCATCGCGGGGAGCCTTCCCTTGAGCCAGAGCGCGGCGCTTGTGAGCCGCGTGAGCGGGGTAAAGCGCGAGGCCGTGTACGCCTATCTTCTTGGCAGAAAGGGCGAATCCTAGGCCGACGCGGTGCGCTGCCGGTAGCGCAGCGAACTGCCCGTCTGATTCCAGCCGACCGCTCTGCCGCATCGCGCGATCTTGTCCTCGAGCGGCTCTTCGTTCATCGGGGGGCCGTCGATGAGCCGCGACTTGTTGTCGTAGAGCTGATAGGCGCACCTCAGAGTCGCTGGCGAAATGTTCGGCATGATGACATTGCAGCCGTGCAGGATTCCCATTTCGCGCCCCCGTGGATTGAGAACGTCAAGCGCAGTGGCGGCGGCCATGTTGACCGGTCCCATGACAAGGCGCGTGACGGCGAGCATGTTGAGCGTCAGGCGCAAAAGCCGCTCGGGGGGCATTTTCTGCTCACCCGTCAGATCGCTTCCCTGGCTGTTCAGAAACGGCCCCATCCCGAGCATGTCGACATCGAGCCGCTGGAACGTCCGGATGTCCCTGCAAAGATCCTCAAGCGACTGTCCGGGAATGCCGATCATGACGCCAGTGCCCACCTGGTAGCCGCATCTGCGAAGGCTTGCGAGACACTCGAAGCGCCGCTCGATGTTTTTCTCGTGCGCGCCCCTGGCGCCGTGGAGCCAGGCAAAGAGGTCCGGGTTGGAGGTTTCAAAGCGCGAGAGATACCGCAGAGCGCGCGGATTGCCGCTTGCCTTAGCCCAGCGCCGGTACGTCTCTTCGGTCTGATCGCCAAGCGAGAGCGTGATGCCGAGCCCGTCGGGCAGCGCACTGCTGCAGCTTTCCCTGTGGATGCGCTTCAGGCACTGCTCGACAAAGCTGATGAACTTTTCATCCCGACGCTCTCCAGCCTGCAGACAGATTGATCCGTAGCCGTGAGCAGCAGCCCAGAGCGCTGTCTGCACGATTTCATCCTCGCTCATTTCGTAGCGCTTGAGCGCGTGATTGTCCCTGCGGATGCCGCAGTAGCGGCAGTTCACCGTGCAGACGTTGGAGATCTCAATGAGGCCTCGGTAGTAGACGAAAGAACCGTGATCGCGGGTCGTCTTTTCAAAGGCGCGCTGGCGCAGCATCTCGCAGGCTTGCGGTTCCGTAAGCGCGAGCAGAGTCACGATCTCATCGTCGCTGAAGTCGGACTTTTGCAAAAGGCTGGTCAGGGTATGAAAATTCATGGTTGTAAAATTCGCCGCCCGCCAAGTGCGCGGATGCGGGAGAAGATACTCAAAAAGGGAAACTGTTGCCCAGTCTGCCACAAAAAAACAGTGCATCGGCAGCCCGGAGCATTGTTTTAGGCCAAAAATTAGCGTTTTTCTGCACTATTGCGCGATAATGCGCGAATTGTCATCGCAACGGTTCCTGCCGTGACACCCGCAAATCCGGAGGGATATTTTTTGGAACCGCACAAGTCACAATCAAAAGATATGAACGACAGAAAAACAAAGGCCCTGATCAAGAGAAATGCCGCACGGCAGGTTGCCAAGGCAGTCGAGTCGGCCAAAGCAATCAAGGAAGAGAAGAATCGCCTGATGGCAGACATCGCCCAGGCTCAGGGTTCCGGCACTGAAGATCCGAAGAACGTCCCCGAGTGGGAAAACATGGACATGAACCGCAATCCTCGCTTCAAGAACGAAGCCGAGGCCAAGGAACACGACTCGGCTTCCGCCGTCGAGTCCGGAAGCGATGCCGAGCGCCGTGCGATCCTCACGATCCTGAAGGCGGAGTCCCCCTCGGACCGTCAGGCCATCCTGCGCACTCTGCTTGCTGAAGAAATCAAGAAGAACGGCGAGATCGACAAGAAGAGGGCAGAAAAGATCAAGACGGGCATCAATCCCGACTATGAACTTTCCGATGACTGGCAAAAGGGCGGCTATCCCTACAAGAACCACATGCGCCGCCGCGTGTACGAGCAGGAGAAGTTCCAGCTGCAGGTTGAGCTGCTCAAGCTGCAGAGCTGGGTCAAGAAGACCGGCTCTCGCGTCATGATCCTCTTTGAAGGCCGCGACGCTGCCGGCAAGGGCGGTACGATCACCCGCTTCATGGAGCACATGAATCCCCGCGGCGCCCGCATCGTTGCTTTGGAAAAGCCCACTGCCGCTGAATCCGGTCAGTGGTACTTCCAGCGCTATGTGAAGCACTTCCCGACGGCCGGCGAAATCGTCCTGTTCGACCGCTCGTGGTACAACCGCGCCGTTGTGGAGCGCGTGATGGGCTTCTGCACCAAGGAGCAGTACAGCGAGTTCATGCGTGAGGTCCCGGGCTTTGAGAAGTTCCTCAAGGACAGCGGCATCTACCTCATCAAGTTCTGGTTCTCCGTGTCCCGCGAAGAGCAGCGCCGCCGCTTCAAGGAGCGCGAGGTGCACCCGCTCAAGCGCTGGAAGCTCTCGCCCGTGGATATCGCCTCGCTTGACAAGTGGGACGACTACACCGAGGCCAAGAAGGCCATGTTCGAGGTATCCGATACGGTTGACTGCCCGTGGACGGTCGTCAAGAGCGACGACAAGAAGCGCGCTCGCCTGAACGCCATGCGCTATGTGCTCAACCTCATTCCCTACGACAACCGCGATGACTCCGTGGTCGGCCCGACCGATCCGCTGATCGTGGGGCGCGCCACGGCCATGACCGAGGCTCAGGAATCCCTGAAGGCTCTCGAGCAGATGCGTGTCAAGCAGCACAGAAAGGAGCAGGCCGCCGCCGCTCAGGCCGAAAAGGCTGCGAGCAAGTCTGCCGTCAAGGCAGCTGACAAGGCCGCTGATCTTGAGGCCAAGGCCGCCAAGGCTGCCGAGAAGCAGGCCAAGGCCGCCGCCAAGTCTGCAAAGACCGACAAGGCTGACAAGTAATTCTTTCGGCACACAGCCTGTACGCTGCGGCGTACAGGCAAAACAAAAGCGCTCCGGACAGGCTTCCTGCGGAGCGCTTTTGTGGTTGGAGCAGGTCTTTAGATCAGGATGTCATCGGGCGTGAGGCATTGCTGGGAAATCGTCCAGCCCTCAAGGGGATCACCCTGCAGATAGTCGATGGCGTTTTGCAGCGACTCGGCATCGAACTGCTTTCTCTTGCGACGGATGTCGCAGGCAAGCGCCGTGCGCGTCGTCGTGTCCAGGGCGAGCATGGGGATCTCGCCCTGCACGAGGCTTCTCTTGCCTGGCCACCAGGCTCCGACCTGGGTGAACTTTCCCGATTCAATGGTCTGAGCGGCGAAGAACTCTCTGAGCGTTTGCGGCAGGAACTGCTTGTACTTCTTGCGCACGACGGTTCTCAGAAGGTCGACCTCGGCCATCTCGATGAGATTGCGCGAGGGGAAGATGTAGCGCATCCAGGCTTCAAGAAACCGGTCGCTGATCGCGTAGCGCACGGTCTGGCTGGCCTGTGCGGCAAAGAGAGGCCGACGCTTTTCGATGAGACGGTACTCTTCCTCAAGTTTTCGAAGCTGGCCGCCGATGGACTTGCCAGCAAGCTGCTCGGAGATCTCCTGGATCCCGGTGTAGCCGTCGGCGATCAGGGAAAGAATGGCAAAGTACGTTCCGCAATCACGGCCGAGCACGGGGGCAAGCATGTTCTCGCCTTCCGGGCAGAACAGGAACTCGGGATTGGCGAATGCGTTGATGATGGATTCCTTGGAGCTCGCTTCCGATTCGAGCAGCGCGCGGACGTAACGGGGGATGCCGCCAGAAAAGGCAAAGAGCGCGAGCAGATCATCGCCATTTGCATAGGGGTTGTAGTCAAGGAGAACCTGCTTGAGCGTCCCGATCTCAAAAGCCTCAAGGTGAAGAACATTCCCCGCAATACCGGCCATCGGCGCCTTTGCGCCGAAAATCTGCTCCACCGCTCCGGGGGCGCTCACCGTAGCGATCAAGTGAATGTGCGTGTCCTTGGCTGCCTTTTTCCACACTGCGGCAAGCTGGGAGAACACCGCAGGATTCATGGAAAGAAATTCGTCAAAGGCGTCCAGAACAACCGTGAGCGGGCGCGTCCTTCCTGCTAGCAGGAGCGCCTGCATGAATTCAGCAAGCGTCTTGACGTGGGCGGGAATATGCACGCCGATCTGAATGGCATCACGGCAGAACTGACGGGTGAGGAGCGTTTCGTTGGAGCGCGCGGCGTAGCAGTAAAGCGTCGGGATGTCCCGGGCCTGGCTTAGGGCCAGTTTGGTCTTGCCAACGCCCATTCGGCCGGCAATGACGGTCAGCTGGGCGGAACCCTTTTTTGCCGCGTCGGCGGCTGATGAAAGGATTTCTAGCTCACTTTGGCGTGCATAAAACCGCATTTCGATCCCCCCTTTGCGTAGGCGATAGTTTATGTCGAAAAAACTCTCGGGGGAAACCCTTATGGAATCATCTCTTGAGGTTTTATTCCCTGGATCAAAAAAACCGCCCGTAAAGGGCGGTTTCTTGAGAGCTATTTCATTTCGAGTTCCTGGGCTCTGGGTTTCTCTCCGCGCCCGGCAAAGGCTCTGTCGAACACGCAGTTGGGAAGCATGCGCAGGAACTTGGTGACGATGCCCATCTGCCAGGGGATCGTGCGGTAGGAGACCCGGGCGTCGATTGCCCGCACCGCTCTGCGGGAAAACTCTTCTGCCGTCAGTATGAAGGGCATCTGGTAGGGGTTCTTGGCCGTGAGAGGCGTTTTCACGAACCCGGGCGAGATGGTGGTGACGGTGATTCCGTACTTGCGCACGTCGTTTCTGAGGCTTTCGAGGTAACTGATGACGGCCGCCTTGCTCGAGCAGTAGGCTTCGCTGCCGGGCAGTCCCCGGATGCCGCCTGCCGAACCGATTCCGACGAACTGTCCGCGGCCGCGCCCGGCCATCGGTTCGATGAACGGATGGAAGGTGGCGGCCATCGCGAGCACGTTCGTGCGGTAGACCTTCTCCATGACGGCGAGATCCTCGTAGTACTCGGTCTTCACGCCGACAGAAATGCCTGCATTTGCGATCACGAGATCCGTGGGCCCGTGGGACTCGAAGTCACGGGCGGCGGCGATGATCGCATCGCGGTCCGTGACGTCGAGTGCATAGAGAAGGTGCCCGGATCCAGGCAGGGAACCGAGGACGGCCTGCAGTTTTTCCTTGCTGCGGCCGACCAGACCGACGGTGTCGCCCCGCTCGGCAAAGCGCCGGGCAAGCTGCTCGCCGATGCCGCTCGAGGCGCCTGTGATGAATACGCGCATGAGGACTCCTGGCTTAAGAGGACAGTTCGTTCTTGATCAGATATTCGGCGCAGCGGATTGCCTTCTTGCGCGATCCGGCCATGTGCGGCGCCGTTAGGTACTTGCCGGCGATGCCGATGTTGGGCGTTGCATCCACGCCGTAGTGGCGCCAGGTCTGTGCGGCCTGACGAACCTTGTTGGCAACCGAGAAGCTCGACATGGCCCGTTTGAGGTCAGCCTGGGGAACACCGCCTTTTGCGAACCAGGAGACGATGTCCTTTTGGGCTGAGTCGGCATCCGTCCAGTTGTCGTGCGGATCCTTGATGACCCATTCCCAGAACGGCATGTGGAATTTGTCGAGGAGGTTTAACTGCTCGAGAGAGTAGTAGACCTTGGGGAAGATGTCGTAAATCTCGCTCCAGGACACGGGAACCGGGACGATGCGCACTTCGCGCATGCTAGACCAGCTCTTCACGAACTCCTGAATCTCGGGCTCGAATCTGAGGCAGTGCGGGCAGGTGTAGGCGAAGAACAGGTGAACGACAACGGGCCTGCGGGGATAGTCAACCGCGGGGCGCACGATGGAGAAGTCCTTGCCTTCAATGAATTCGTTGGCGGCCGCAAGCGCGGACACGCTGGGCAACGAGGCCGCTGCCGAAGCAAGGATCAGTTCGCGACGGGAAATCATCTGAAAAAACTCCTTTGGCCTCGGGCTTACTTTTGCTGGAAAACCTGGGCGGAAATCGAGTTGTCCGCGAGGCTCTGGCGGATTTCTTCAGCCTGAGCCTTGCTGTTGTACGGACCGACGCGCACGCGGTGGCGGCGCTTGCCGCTCGTGAAGTCGAGCGTGATCTGGGAATCAAGGCCCATGAAGGCGATGCGCGCACGCATTCCTTCGGCCTCTTCGCTCGTGGCGAAGGTGCCGGCGTTGACCCACCAGCGCTCGGTGGCCGGGGCCGCGTTCTTGGCGGTCACGGAAGCAACGCCCGAGGCATCCTGCTGAACGCCCTGGCCTGCCGAGTAGAGCTTCTTGTTCGGATCGATCGTCTTGCCGTCAAGCAAGCCTGCATCAACGGAAGAAGTGCTCTGCTGAACCTTGTTCACGAAGGGCACGGGGGCCTGGTAGATGAACATGATCACCGCGGCGGCGGCCGCAAGGGCGACGACAACGCCTACGACGAACGAGATGAAGATCGCCTTGAACTTCGTGCGGTATCTTGTTTGTGCGGATGCAGTCATTTGGGTGTCTCTCTAGGTGTTACATGCGCTCGGGGGCGGACACGCCGAGAACGGCGAGGCCGTTTGAGAGCACCTGACGGGCGGCTATGAGCAGCGCAAGTCTTGCGTTGCGCACCGCAGCATCGTCGGTGAGCACCCGGTCGCTGTTGTAGAACGCGTGGAATGCGGCTGCGAGCTCTTTCAGATAGACGCAGATCAGATGCGGCGCAAGGTCGCGTGCGGCGATCGAAAGGATGTTGCCGTATTCGGCCATCTTGTTGGCAAGCGCGGCGGCGTGGTCGCTTGCAAGCGGCGACAGATCAAGCCCTGCGGCTTCTTCGGCCGTCGGGACGGCGTAGCCTTTCTCTTTTGCCTGCGCCAGAACCGAGCAGATGCGCGCGTGGGCGTACTGCAGGTAGTACACGGGGTTCTCGTCGCTCTGCGCAAGGGCCAGATCCACGTCAAACACGAATTCGGCGTCCGACTTGCGGGACACGAGGAAGAACCTTGCGGCATCGCGGCCGACCCAGTCGACAAGGTCGCGCAGCGTGACGTACGTGCCGGTGCGCTTGCTCATCTTGACTTCCTCGCCGTCGCGCATCACGCGAATCATCTTGTGAAGCAGGTACTCGGGGAAGGTCTTCGGGATCTTGAAGCCGAGCTCCGTGCCGGCGGCCTGCAGGCCGATCCGCACGCGGGCCGTCGTGCCGTGATGGTCCGAGCCCTGGATGTCGATCGCACGGGTGAAGCCGCGCTCGAACTTTGAGAGGTGATAGGCGACATCGGGGACGAAGTACGTGTAGTAGCCGTCCTTCTTGCGCATGACTCGGTCCTTGTCGTCCTTGAACTCGGCAAAGCGCGGATCGGTGGTGCGCAGCCACAGGGCGCCCTCGGCCTCGTAGGTGCATCCGGCGCGGGTCATGGCGTCCACGGCCGCCTGAACGCGGCCGTCCGTGTACAGCGAGCTTTCCAGGTAGAAGTTGTCCATCGTGACGTCAAGCGCCTTCATGTCCGCGTCCTGCTCGTTTCTGAGATACGCAACGCCATAGCGGCGGATGGCATCGAGGTCGTTGACGTCGGCGGCGCTTTCGACAACGGCGCCAGTCACCGTATGCACCGGCTTCTTGGCCAGATAGTCGCGGGCGATGTCGTAGATGTAGTCGCCGCGGTAGCCGTTTTCGGGGAAATCCTCGGCCTTGGCCAGGCCCAGCTCCTCGCGGGCGCGAGCCTGCACGCTCACGGCAAGATTGTGAATCTGCACGCCGGCGTCGTTGTAGTAGAACTCGCGCGTCACGGCGTAGCCCTGCGTGCGCATCACGCGGGCGAGCACGTCGCCCAGGGCGCCCTGGCGGGCGTGCCCGAGGTGCAGCGGGCCGGTGGGATTGGCCGAGACGTACTCAAGGAGCACGCTCTGCCCCTTGCAGCTCTCATTGCTGCCGAAGGCCGCTCCCTGGCGGAGCACTTCGGCGACAACGCCGAACTTGGCCGAGTCGTTGAAGCGCAGGTTGATGAAGCCCGGGCCTGCGATCTGGATTTCCGAGAGCATCTGGGCGCATTCGGGACGGCGCTTCATGGCCGCCACCAGCTCCTCGGCGATCGCCCGGGGAGCCTTGCCGAGGCGCTTGGCGCACTGCATGGCGACATTGCAGGCAAGGTCGCCGTGTTCGGCAACCTTGGGACGGGAGAGCTGGACGGGGACGTCGGTTACTCCGAGGTCGGAAAGAGCCGCGCTGATCAGGGCGGCGAGCGATTGTTTCTGCTGTTCGATCATGAAATTGATCCGAAAAGATTTTTTGCAGGCGAAACGATACCAAACTTGAGACGTGCAAATGCACTGCGGCAAAGTTCCTTAACAGAACTTTGCCGCATGAGTCAGCGAGCCTCGCGGCTCTCAGGAGCCGGAACGCTTGTCACGCTCAATCAGGGCGTAGGCCGAATGGTTGTGGATCGACTCGAAGTTCTCGGCCTGAACCACGTAGGCGGCGACACGGGCGTCGGCATTCAGCTGACGGGCGACGTCGCGCACGATGTCTTCAACGAACTTCGGGTGGTCGTAGGCGTATTCGGTGACGAACTTCTCGTCGCTTCTCTTTAGGCGGCTCCAGAGCTCGCACGAGGCGCTGGTCTCGGCAACCCGGATCTGCTCTTCAAGAGAGACGGGGGCAAAGAGTTCGCACTTGATCGTGATGTGGCTGCGCTGGTTGTGGGCGCCGTAGTCGCTGATCTGCTTGCTGCAGGGGCAAAGGCTCGTCACGGGGGCCTTGATCTCCTGCCAGATGCGCCGTTCGCCCTTGACGCACTCGGCCACAAAGCGCACGGTGTAGTTCATGAGGCTCTCGAGCCGGGTGACCGGGCTTGCCTTGGTCACGAAGAAGGGACAGGAGATCTCGATGTAGCCGCTGTCGGACTCGAGCAGCTCGAGCATCTTGTTGAGCATCCGGCCCATCATCTCCGAGGAGAGCGGCTCGGTGTTGTCCATCATCAGGGAGACGAACCGGGACATGTGCGTGCCCTTCTGCTCTGCCGGCAGGCTCACGTACATGCTTACCTTGGCAACGGAGGGCTGCGGGCCGTTCACACTCTGGACAAAAATGGGCATGGTGACATCGCGCACGCCGACGCGATTGATGGCGATGTGCCGCTCGTCGTGGGCGTTCTGGACGTCAGGAAGCATGAGTTTGTCAATAGTCATCTTTCAATTCTTCCGTGGCGCGGAGGTCTGCCTCTTTGCTGGGAAAGAGAGGCCGGGCTGCTGGTTCAGTGAACATTCGAGCGTCTCGCGCGCATTTATGGGTTCAGCCATGATAAAGGCAATCACTTTCAATTGGCTTAACCCGAGAGGACCGCTCATCATAGACTCATTTGTCTGGAAGAAATGGTTTCCGGCTGACGCAATGGAACCCGAATTGTAAAATTCCGTCACAATGCTCTTGTAGCAGGCGTGTTTCGCCCGCATATGGTCAGGCAAGACCAATCATCAAGCATCAACAGGATTTGCTATGCCCATCTACATCAACGGCCGCCCCGTCAATCCGATCGTTTCGCTGCTTGCCTCCGCGGCGGTGATCGCCTTCATGATCGCCCTGGGGATCTTTCTGCTGCCCCTGATCGGGGGGCTGTTTGTGTTCGGCCTATTCGTTCTGCTTGCATTTGCCCTTTACGGGGCCTACTGGCGCTGGCGCCATGGCGACCCGATCGACAACCTCAGAAAGCAGATGGAGCAGGCCGAGGCAGCCATGCGCGGCGAGACGCCCGAAGCCGCTCGCGCCTATGAGGAGCCAAAGTCCGCCTCCCGCAGCGCCAGCGTGCAGGCTGTCGGCGTGCGCCGGACCGTGGTTGTCGAGGACGCAGAGGTGGTTGAGGAAATCGACCGTCCGCGAAAGGATTAAGACAGTAGGTGCAAGGCATGAGCGCCATTCCCGACAAGGCGGCAGAGCCGGGAGCGCCTGAGCCTCCTTTCCGCAAAATCCGCAAGGGAAGTGTGCTCAGCGATCACCTGCGCCAGAAGGCTGTTGCCCTTTTTGAACAGGGGTTCGGGTACAAGGCCTGCGCGGGCACCCTCGGCATTTCCGTCTATACGGCTCGCGACTGGCTCCACGAGTACAGAAGCGGCCGACTGGTGAGCCGCGAGACGGCAAGCCGCACCGGACAGGGCAGGCGCAGGGAGCCCGCGGCCGGAGATCAGGAGAGGGCGAGACAAATGCGGCAGCAGGGGTGCTCGTACAACGAAATCGCCCGCGCTATGGGGCTTTCCCGAACCACCGTACGCAGCTGGCTGCAGGACGAAAGAGCCGAGACTGCTCAGGAGGACGAGGGCGCATTGCCCCGTCAGATGGATCTCTTTTAGCGCCGCTCTGGCATTTTTCCGGCCGATCCTGTACGCTCGGCATTGCAAAAAAATCCGTGGGGGATTTTTAGGCAATCGGTTCGCGCGCTTGTGAGACAGACATGAGTACCCGAGCAGCGAGCGGCGCATCCGTGCGCATCCAATCCATCAAGCGTCAGGCAAGAGGCCACTGGCGCAGTCTTTTTGCGTCCTTCGGCATTGACGAAGCGGCGCTTTGCCTTCCCAATCAGACCTGTCCGATCTGCGGCAGCGCGGGGCGGTTTTCGCTCACTGACGCCTGCGCAGAGGGCACCTACGTGTGCCGCAGCTGCGGACGAGGGGACGGGCTCGATCTCATCTCCCGGACGACCGGCCTTGGGCTGATGCGCACCGTGAGCGCCATCGAGCGGATCATCCGCACCGGGGAGACGCCGCCCAAGGGAGGCGAAAATCGCGGCCGAGGGCGGTATTTTGGCCGCGCGATATCGGCAATCGGCTAACATTGCGTCCGTATCGGGGGCAATTCATCGCCCTTTTGGAGCCTTCAGATGGGAACTCTCAGCAATTTGGTTCAGAGCTATATCGCGTGGCGTGCGCGCAGATCGGCAAGAGTGCTCGATTACGACTGGACGTTCATGAACGGGGACGAAGTGATCGTGCACAAGGGCTCCGCCACGATTCGCGCCGAGCGCAGCGCACAGGCAAAGGCCGAGCACGAGAAGAACATGGAGAAGGTGCGCGCCGCCAGGCAGCTTGCCGACGTGCAGAAGGCCGCGAGGGAACAGGCCGAGGCCGCCGCCAAGGCTCCGGCAAAAAGAGGCCGTCCCCGCAATCCCCGCGAGACGCCCGAGCAGGTTCTCAAGAACCTTTCGCTCAAGCAGATCAAGACGGCGCTTGCACCGCACTATCCCGAAGCGGCCTCCATCACCCGCAAGAGCGCGATGGCCGAGTTTTTTGAAAAGCACCCGGAGGCGATCGGACTTCTGTAGCGGAGCAGGCCTGCGGCAAAGGCTGCTGATCATAGAGGGGAGGCCTAGGGTTTCCCCTTAATTTTTTACGGAGCACAAATGATTCCCCGTTGCTGAAAATGTACCGCCCGAAAGGACTTTTTTAGCAAACGGAGGAAGCGGACAATGTCTGTCTGTGGTTTGGCTGTCAACAAGACGGCTTCGGAAGCGAGCTACACGCTGGGCGAAGAGATCGCCAATGCCGTGACGCATGGAATTGCGGCCTTGCTTTCTGTTGCCGGACTCGCCGTTCTGGTTGCCTTTGCCGCCGCCCGCCACTGCTCGGCCGAAGTGATCGCCGCAGTGAGCGTCTTCGGCGCAAGCATGATTTTTCTGTACACGGCCTCGACGCTCTATCACTCGATTCCCAATAGGAAGGCCAAGCACGTCTTTCAGATCCTCGACCACTCGATGATCTACGTGCTGATTGCGGGCTCCTATACGCCGTTCTGCCTGATTACGCTCAAGGGCATCACCGGGATCTGCCTTTGCGCGGCCGTCTGGCTGATTGCGATTCTCGGAGTGTCGCTCCAGCACCTGCTCCTTAAAAAGAGCGACTGGGTGAACTGCGTGCTGTACCTCGTGATGGGATGGCTCGTGATCGTCGTGCTCGATCCGCTCCTTGAGAGCCTGAGCACGGGCGGCCTGTGGCTTCTTGTCGCGGGCGGCGTCGTCTACTCGGTCGGCGTGCTCTTTTACGTTTGGGAAAAACTCCCCTACAGCCACGCCATCTGGCATGTCTTCGTGTTTGCAGGAACCGTGCTGCAGTTTTTCTCCGTGCTGCTTTACGTGATTCCCGAGGCCTAGGGGCGGCAGATCGGCTATTCGGTGGATTCCTGCCGCAGGAAGTCGATCTCCTTCGGGTGGACGATCCGGTGGAAGTCTTCGGTATTGATGATGATGGAGACATCCCGGTGGCCGGCGTTGAAGGCGATTTCATCGTACCGAGTGAAGAGCGTCGGATCGGCAACGCCGAGCAGCCGCTCGTCAAAGGAGACGGGAGGCACGGCTCCGAAGATGCATCCTGTGAGATCCATCACTTCGTCCGGGCTGCACAGCCCTGCACGTCTGCCTCCGAGTGCTGCGGCAAGACGCGCGAGGTCGGCCTGTTTGTCGGCCGGAAGCACGGCGAGCACGTACTGCTTGACGCCGTTGCCCTTGACCATGACGCAAAGAGCCTTGGCACCCTGACCGAGCTCGGTGCCGCGCTTTTCGGCGACCGAAGCGCTTGAGCGATCGCATGCTTCGTGGTGAACGACGCGGTAGCGGGCGTTGCCCGAATCAAACAGAGCGCAGAGCTTGCCAAGAACATCTTCAACCATGACGTAGACCTGTATTGGAAGTGGTTAAGTGTCCGAAAGGATAGCGCTTCGGGATTTTCCGTCAAGGCCGCGCTGTGCGAAAATTTCCCGATTAAGGCATCTCCATGCGAAAAGAAGAAACTTGTATGAGCAGGAAAAATCTGGCAGGAAAATTTCTAGTTGCCGCCCCCGGCATGACGGACCCTCATTTTTCCAAGACCGTGGTGTACCTTGCGCTGCACAGCAAGGAGGAGGGAGCGCTCGGCATCGTGATTAATCGATCGGTTGAGCTCACGATGCGCGAAATCTTCGAGCAGCTTCAGGTTCCGGTGTCCGACACGCAAGCCGACATCCGCATCGGCTGGGGCGGCCCCGTGCAAACCGATCACGGCTACATCCTGCATTCAGTCGAATCCGACTGGGCCATCACGATCGCTCAGACGCAGACTGTCGCGCTCAGCATCTCGAGGGACATCATCGAAGCGATGAGCGTCGGGGCCGGTCCCAAACGCGTCTATCCCACCCTCGGATGCGCGAGCTGGGCGCCCGGGCAGCTTGAGTCCGAAATCAAGCGCGGCGGCTGGCTCATCGCCCCGGCTTCGGACGACATCATCTTTTCGATGCCCGAAGAGCAGCGCTACGCTGCCGCCCTTGCACTCGTCGGGCTGGAGGAGCCGCACGGAACGGGGAGCCTGCCAGGGGCGTTCACGAGCGGTGTGGTCGGACATGCCTGAGTTAAAATCGCAAATTCGACCCGGTTGCCCGGTACAGGGCACGGTGCTTGCCTTTGACTACGGGCTCTCGAGAACGGGAGCCGCCGTCGGCAGCACACTGGTGCAGTCCGCCCGTCCGCTTGAAATCTTTTCTAGCGACAGCAATGAAAAGAAGTGGCGCGCCGTTCTGCGTCTTGTTTCCGAGTGGGAGCCCGTGGCGCTTGTCGTCGGGGTTCCGCGGCATCCGGATGGCGCCGCGCATGAGATGACTGCGCGCTCGCTCAGGTTCGCCAGACAATGCGCCGGACGCACAAGGCTGCCGGTCTACGTTGTCGATGAGCGCTACTCCTCCGTGGTCGTTGAGGACGGGCGCCAGAGAATTGATGATGCCTCTGCGGCGGTGATTCTGCAGCAGTGGTTCGATGAAGGCTGTCCGGCAAACAATGCCGAGCAGGTCTTGTGAAGCAGTAAGGATTAGAAAAGATGCGAAAGTTGATCGCCTGCCTGAGATTCCTCTCGGTGTTTGCCTATTCGTGCGGCGCACTGTTTGTTTCGCTTTTCATTCTGCCCGGCGCAGAGGATACCAAGCGCGGCAGGATCGTCAAAAGCTGGAACAAGCGGATTTTGCGCTGGCTTGGCGTGCGGGTGGAGGCCTCTGGAGCCGATGCGTTTGATGACCTCGTGCGCGGCTGCGGCGTCACCAAAGGCCGCATGGGCAGGCTCATCGTCTCCAATCACATTTCGTTCCTCGATATCTTCTCGCTCAACACGCAACTGCCCAGCCAGTTTGTCGCCAAGGCCGAGATCTCCAAGTGGCCGGTGTTCGGCACGATTGCCAAGGCCGTGGGAACAATCTTCATCGATCGCGGCAATCGTCGCGCACTCGTGGGGATCGCAGACCGCATGGGCGACGAGCTGCAGCTCGGCCGTTCGCTTCTGATGTTCCCCGAAGGGACGACCTCGGACGGCACGGGGCTGCTTCGGCTGCATCCGAATCTCTTTGAAGCCGCAGTGCGCAGTCAGGCCGAGGTGATTCCCGTAGTGTTGCGCTATGAGAGTCGGGGGGAAATCTGCCGTGAGGCGGCCTACACCGGCAAGGTCGGGCTTTTTGCCTGCCTCTGGCATATCGTCAACATTCCCGACTTGACGGTGCATGTGAGGATCCTGCCGGCGATCAAGCCTGAGGGCGATCGCCGCGAGGTCTGCGCGCAGGTGAGCCGCGCGATGAGCGAGGCGCTCGGCGTTGCCGATCCCCTCACAGAGGAAACCGCCGAGCCGATTCCGCAGAAAGCGGCTCCGCAGCAGGAGGCCGTCCATGCCTGAGCAGAGCAGTCAGATCGTCGAACCGATCAATGCCTTTGAATACACGGTGACGCAGGCCGACACCGACGAACTCGGCCACGTGAACAATCGCGTCTACATGCGCTGGCTTGAAGAGTCGGCGCGCGCCGCCTCGGACTTGAGAGGCTGGGGCGCCGATCAGTACATTTCCCGGGGATTTGCCTGGGTGGCGAGGCAGCACTGGATCGAGTACCTGCGCCCCTGCGTGCCCGGTGACAAGATCGTGGTCTACACCTGGGTCGAGGCGACGGCCGGAGCGAGAAGCCTTCGCCGGTACTGCTTCAAGCGCGGCCCGAAGGTGTGCATCGTGGCCGCGACCGAGTGGGATTTCATCGATCTCAAGTCGCGCCGCGCCGTCGACGTTCCCGACTCGGTGCGCGCTCAGTTCGAGTGCGTGCCTGCAGATGATCCGCGATTGAAGGAACTCGGTATCTCGCGCCCGGTGCGCTATGCGCCCGCACCCTTCGAGTGACTCGCCGTCACGAAAAAAAAGCGCATGCGAGGGCGCCCGGTCAGGCGCCCGCAGTTGTCTCAAGGAGTGTGAGCAGCAGCGGCACGGTGACCGAGGAGACGAGCGTGGAGATCAGCATCGCATTGGCCACAAGCCCCTGTGCACAGTTGAACTGGCGCGTCATCAGGTAGACGTTGACGCCCACGGGCAACCCCGCAATGAACGTGCACGCCACGGTTTCCACCCGTCCCAGCCCGAGCAGCGAAGCCGCGCAGAACACCGCGAACGGAAAGAGCGCGAGCTTGCAGGCCGACAGGATGCAGCCCTTCAGAAAATTCTCGCTGATGCCGTATTCGGCAAGCCCCATTCCGACTGCAACAAGGCACAGGGGCGTAGCGGAGTTTCCCAGCATGCGCATGGGTTCATCAATGGCAAAGGGCATCGGGATTTTCGTCAGCCCCCAGAGCGCGCCCGCAAAAATCGAAATGATGAGGGGGTTCTTCACGACGGCGAGCATGGAGTGCCCGAGGCTCTTCAATGTGAAGGCGCCGGTCTGCATCGAGAGTTCCACGCCGATCGAAGCCATCGTCCAGAGCGTGAGGGCGTTGACCGAGAGGATGGTGGCTACCGGCGTGATGTACTCTTCGCCCAGCATCGCGTAGGCAAGCGGCAGCCCGAGCAGTCCCGCGTTGGAAAATACCGTGCCGACGCCGAAGATGGCTTTTTCCGCTCGCTCAAGGCGCAGCGCCTTCGCAAGCACGATGGTGCAGGCGAGAAACACGATTGCCGCTGAGCCAAAGTACGCGACAAGCAGCGTGAAATCCGTGTTGAGTCCCTCACGAAAGGCCTTGCTCATGATCCGAAAGAGCATTGAGGTGAGCGCGAAGTTCAGCGCGAAGGAGGCGATGGCGGCGCTTGCCGCGCGGCTGAACTTGCCCGAGCGCAGCAGCGCGTACCCCAGCACGATCAGCAGAAACAGAGGCAGCGCCCGCGTGAACTGAAAGACAAACAAACTGAAGAAATGAGTCATGATCGCCTGCCGCATAGGGAGCGGCTCGGCGCAGCTCCGGGAGAGGTCTTTTCTGTGCCGCTCAGCCGAAAAGATGAGGAATCTTTCCGTCAATCGGCGTAAATTCGGTGTATCTCTAGCAAGTGATGTGGCATACTAAACGATTATTCAGCCTATTGGGCTGCTGATGAATACCGATGGCACTCAATGATCCTTTTTTAACCATTCAAGACGTCACGTTCGGGTACAACGACTCGCGCGTGATTCTCGATGATGTGACGCTCAAGTTCGGCCGCGGCCAGGTCGTGGCGATCATGGGCGGCTCGGGCATGGGAAAGACCACGCTTCTCAAGCTCATCGGCGGGCTGATCTCGCCGCAAAAGGGCCGCATCATCCTGGGCGGGGAAACGGTTGATCCCAAGAACGAGAAGAGCCTGTACCACCTGCGCCGCCGCATGGGGATGCTCTTTCAGTTCGGGGCACTGTTTACCGACCTTTCTGTGTTTGAAAACGTCGCCTTCCCGCTCAGGGAGCAGACGGACCTCGATGATGAGACGATCCGGGACCTCGTTCTGATGAAGCTCAATGCAGTGGGGCTGCGCGGCGCGGCGCAGCTCATGCCCTCGGCGATTTCCGGCGGCATGGCCCGGCGCGTGGCGCTTGCCCGCGCGATCGCGCTCGACCCCGAGCTCATCATGTACGACGAGCCCTTCGCCGGTCTTGACCCCATTTCGATGGGCATTACCGCGCAGCTCATCCGCCGGCTCTCGGACGCGCTCAATGCGACTGCGATCATCGTCACGCACGATGTCCAGGAAACGTTCGACATCGCCGACTACGTCTACATGCTCAATGCCGGGAAGATCTCCGGCGAGGGAACGCCCGAGCAGCTCTCGGCCTCGACCGATCCCTACGTGCGGCAGTTCCTTGATGCTGAGCCTGACGGCCCGGTGCGGTTCCATTACCCGGCCTGCACCATGGAGCAGGATTTTGGAGTGAAGCCATGAACGTGATCCAGTCCTTATTCACGGCGCTTGGCCACTTCACGCTGGTGCAGCTCAGGGGCGTGGGCAAGCTCTCGCTCTTTACGATCGAGGTTTTAAAGCGCGTGCCTGCGTCGCTTGCTCGGTTCTTCCTTATCGTCCAGCAGGTGCATTTCATCGGCAACTATTCGCTGGTGATCATTGCGGTTTCCGGCCTGTTCGTCGGGTTCGTGCTCGGCCTGCAGGGCTACTACACGCTCGTGATGTACAACAGCGAGCAGGCGCTCGGCGTGCTGGTGGCGCTCGCGCTAGCTAGAGAGCTGGGGCCGGTCGTGACGGCGCTGCTTTTTGCCGGCCGTGCGGGAACGTCGCTGACGGCCGAGATCGGACTCATGCGAGCGGGCGAGCAGCTCGCCGCGATGGAAATGATGGGCGTGGATCCGCTGCGCCGCATCATCGCTCCGCGCTTTGTCGGCACGGTGATTTCGATGCCCGTGCTTGCCGCGATCTTCTCGGCTGTCGGCATCGTTGGCGCCTGGATCGTTGGCGTTGGCATGATCGGAATCGACAACGGCGCCTTCTGGAGTCAGATGCAAAGCGGCGTCGACGTGTATTCGGATGTGCTGAACGGCGTGATCAAGTCCTTTGTCTTTGGCATTGCTGCAGGTCTTGTCGCGCTCTTTCAGGGCTACCACTCAAGGCCCACGCCTGAAGGAGTTTCCCGGGCGACGACGCGCACCGTCGTGATCACGTCGCTGCTCGTGCTGGGGTTGGATTTTATGATGACCGCCCTCATGTTTTCGTAAAGAACGGGGTGGAGAGAAACTATGGAACGCAAAAAACTTGAATTTTTCGTCGGCATTTTCGTTTTCGCAGGGTTCCTTGCTCTGCTCTTTGTGTCGATGCAGGCCGCCAATCTCGGCAGCTTCAGCTTTGGCGGCCACACCTACAGCGTGACGGCCAACTTTGACAACATCGGCGGCCTGAAGGCACGCGCTCCGGTCAAGAGCGCAGGCGTGGTCGTGGGACGCGTCAAGACGATCACCTTCGATGCCGAACGCTTCCAGGCCAAGGTGACGATGGACATCGAGTCCAAGTACCAGTTCCCGAGCGACACCTCCGCGCAGATCCTCACTTCGGGCCTGCTCGGCGAGCAGTACATCGGTCTGAGCGCCGGCGGTGAGGATGAGAACTTGAAGAGCGGCAGCCGCATCACCCAGACCCAGTCCGCGGTGGTCCTTGAGAATCTGATCAGCCAGTTCATGTACCAGATGGCCGAAAAGGGCGGAGACAAGAAATGAGCCTGAAAAAGCTGCTGCCTGCCGTTGCTGCTGCCGCCGTGCTTGCGGGATGCGCGGAAGTGCCTCCCGGAGCGGGAGAGAACCCGGCCGACCCCTGGGAGAAGATGAACCGTCAGGTCAATGCGTTCAACTACGTTGTCGACTCCTACACCGCCAGGCCCGTTGCCAAGGCTTACATCAAGGTTGTTCCCGAGGGCGCGCGAGAGAGCGTGAGCAATGTGTTCTCGAACATGGGTGAGCCCAAGAACGCCGTGAACAATGCTCTGCAAGGCAAGGGCGAGCGCTCTCTTGCAAGCGTGTTTCGGTTCCTTATCAATACCTCATTCGGTCTGGGCGGAATGTTTGATGTCGCAGGCAAGGTAGGCAACCAGCCGGTCGCCAGGGAGGACTTCGGTCAAACGCTGCGCGTCTGGGGCGTGCCGCAGGGGCCGTTCCTCGTGCTGCCGTTCCTGGGGCCCTCGACTGTGACCGATGCCACCGGCACGGTGGTCGGCTGGTACAGCGAGCCGCTCACCTATGCCGAAAACGACTATGTGAAGTGGGGCGGATCGGCCGTGGGGCTGCTTAATCTGAGAGCCGAGCTGATGCCTGTGACCGATGCGCTGCGCGATGCGGTCGATCCCTATGTCATGGCGCGCGAGGGGTATCTCGCCAGCCGCGTGAACGCCCAGTACGACGGCAATCCGCCGGTGGTGCTGCTTAAAGACGAGTTCGAAGACGAAGACGAGGGCAAGGCCCCTGAAAAGAAGGAGAGCAAGTGATGCAACGACGTGATTTTGTGGCGGCTGCCTGTGCCGTCGTCCTGTGCGGCTCCTCCGCGCTTGCCCTTGCGGCGCCAGATCCCAAGGGCGATCCCGAAAAGTGGATCCTCGACCTCAGCAACGAGATGCTCTCAACGATCAAGGCCGATGAGAAGCTAAAGAGCGGAGACGCGGCTGCGGTTCAGGCGTTCGTGAGCGACAAGGTGATGCCGAGCGTGGATTTTGTCCGCATGACCCGCATGGCGGTGGGCCCCTCCTGGAGAAGCGCGAGCGCCGAGCAGAGAGAGGAGTTGCAAAAGCTCTTTCGCGAACTGCTGATCCGCGTGTATTCCGGCGCTTTGTCCATGGTCTCCGATCAGTCGGTCGAACTGGCTCCTTCGCGTGTGAAGCCCGAGGGCGATGACGTTGTTGTGCGCACGCTGATGAAGCAGCCCGGCAAGCCCGACACGCACCTTGACTATCGCGTCAAGCTCGTCAAGGGCGAGTGGCGCATCATCAATGTCAACGCAGAGGGTGTGTGGATCGT
>DNLN01000055.1 GCA_003488465.1 Sutterella sp.
CGCCGATGAGCAGTCTCTTGGGATCGGTGGAAAGGGTGGTCTTGCCGGTGCCGGAAAGTCCGAAGAAGATGGCAGTGTTCTTGCCTTCCATATCGGTGTTTGCGGAGCAGTGCATAGCTGCAATGCCCTTCAGCGGCAGATAGTAGTTCATCATGGAGACCATACCCTTCTTCATCTCGCCGCCGTACCAGGTGTTCAGGATCAGCTGGCAGCGCTCGGTGATGTTGAAGGCGACAGCGGTCTCGCTGTGCAGGCCAAGGAATTCGTAGTTCTTGACGGAGGCCTTGCTCGCGGCAAGCACGAGGAAATCAGGCTCGCCGAACTCTGCCAGCTCTTGCTCGGTTGGCCGGATGAACATATTGCGCACGAAATGCGCCTGCCAGGCAACCTCCATGACAAACCGCACCTTCAGGCGCGTCGCAGGATTTGCGCCGCAGAACGCATCCACGACAAAGAGCCGCTTGCCGGAGAGCTCCTTGAGAGCCAGATCCTTCAGGATCGCCCAGGTCTTCTGATCGAGCGGGTGGTTGTCTGTCGGAACCTTCTCGGTGGGCCACCAGACGGTGTTCCGCGTCTGATCGTCCACCACGATGTACTTGTCCTTGGGGCAGCGGCCGGTGTAGCGGCCCGTCATGACATTGACCGCTCCGAGGCTGGAAAGAGTCCCCTGCTCGTACCCAGTAAGGTCGGGCCGCAGCTCTTCCTCAAAAAGCATGTCATAGCTCGGGTTGTACACAATTTCCGCGACATCATGAATGCCGTACCTGGACAGATCAACGTTCGTGCTCATTGCTGTTTCCCCAATCAAAGATTGCGGATATTGTATTCTGACTACGACCTCACGGCACGAAAAAACCCGGAGTTTCAACTAAAGAAATTCCGGGGTTCTTTCTAAAGTTTTACATTAGTAAACTTCTATGGCGTCGCCTTGAGTCCCTGAGATTTGGAAGTGTCGCCTGCGAGCACGTAGGTGAACTCGGAGTTGAGCATCTTTCTGAGAGCCGCATTGACCTTGTCCACAGTGAGCTTCTGGATGTCCTGCTCGAACTGCCTTGAATACGCGAAGGTCTTGTCGGTATCAAGGAACACGAGCCAGCTCTGGGCAAGGTAGTCATCCTGGGCCCTGTTCACGGCGCGGCTCTGGATGATGCCCTTCTTGGCCTCCTCGAGCTCCTTCTCTGTGACGCCATCCTTCACGACCCGGGCGATCTCCTCCTTCATGCACTGCTCTGCCCTCGCGAGGTTCTGCGGAGCCACGATGGCGCTTGCAGTCCAGCGGGCGCGATTGCCGAAATTGGGAAGCGTGACGAAGCTGTACACGCCATAGGAGAGCCCCTCCTTCTGGCGGAGCCTGTCAACGAGCCTGTTGGAAAGGCCAGTGCCGCCGCCGATGATCCAGTCGGCAACCACGTACGCCGCTGCATCGCTGTCGGTCCTGCTGCCCGGGAAGTCAACGCGCGCCGTGAGGAACGCATTTTGCTTTTCTGGCGTGTCGATCACGATGCGGGCGGCCTTGACGGGCTTGTACTCGGAGTAGAACCGAGTCCAGGCACTCTTCGGATCCGCTGGCTTCTTGGCGCCCAGCACCCGCGCAAGAGCCGCCTTGACGGCGTCCACGTCGAAGTCGCCGATGATCGCAACCTGACCGTGATCAGTGCCGACGACATTCTTGAACCAGCCGGCAATCTCGCCGCGCGTGACCTTGCCGAGCGCTTCGAGCGTCTCGTCAATCGTCATCGGACTGCGCGGATCGCCCTGCGGATATGTTCTGAAATGGCGGTTGACGGCGTCGCGGGCAAGCTTGACCGGGTCGTCGCTCTTGCTCTGCACCGACGTCTTCAGCTGGCCGATGAGCTGCTCGGTCTGCTTTTCAGGGAACGTGCTGCGGGTCGTGAGCTCGCCCATCAGCTCGAGCGCCGCAACGATATGGTCGCAATCGGTCTGGAAGGAGAGCGCATCGCCCTGCATGCGCAGGTTCGTCATGAGCTCGGAAATCTGGTTGCGGTCCTTCGTGTCCGTTCCGCGCATCAGCATCGGACCGACGAGCAGATCCATGATTCCGTGCCCGGTGAGCGTCTGGACATTGCCGTAGCGGAAGTCCGTGGCCACGGTCACCGTGCGGCCGCGGTTGCGCTTGCTGAGCAGAGCCACCTTGACGCCGTTGATCGTGAGCCGTTCGGTGCGCTTGTCGATGTTTGCCTGATCCGTGTCAAACGCTTCGGCAACATCGCCCTCGGCGCGGAACTTGGCGCTCGCAATGACGGTTTTGACATCCGGGCGCGTCATGAGAGGCGCCGCCTTGGGATTGTCGTCCGGGATGAACATGCCGACCACGCGGTTGTCGCGCACGAAGTACGTGGCGGCCGCCTTGTCCACGTCTGCGGGCTTGACGGCGGCGGTCTTGTCGCGGTCAACGAAAAAGAGACGCCAGTCGCCAAGCGCGATGTACTCGGAAAGATCCACGGCAAAGCCTTCGGGATCGGAGAGCGTGCGTTCGAACTCGGTCGCCTGCTGCTGCAGGTTGAGCGTGACTTCCTGCTCCGTTGCCGGGTTCTTTGCAAAGGCCGTTTCGATCGTCTCGACAAGAATGTTCTTCACGGGCTCGAGATCGGCGTCCTTGGCAACCAGCGCGCCAAACATGACAAAGCCCGGATCGAGCGTGCCCATCGGCCAGCCGAAGACCTGGCTTGCCTTGCCGGTTTCAACGAGCGCCTTGTATAGGCGACCTCTCGGAGACTCCGAAAGAATGTCGATCGCGGTTTCAACAGCGCTGCTGTCCTCGGCAAGCGCGGACGGAATGCGGTAGCCCACCGCGACAAGCTTCATCTCGCCCTTGCGGCGGATCTGGAATTCACGCGGGCCGTCGGCAGCGGGCTCCACCGTCCACTCGTGCGGCAGAACGCGCTCGGGCCTCGGAATCGGGCTGAAGAGCTCGCCGATCCAGCCGAGGACCTTTTCCTCGTCAAACTTGCCCGAAACGGTGAGCACGGCGTTGTCGGGCTGATACCACTTGCGGTAGAACGCCTGCAGGTTCTCGATGGGCACGTTCTCGATGTCGCTGCGCGCACCGATCGTGCTGCGCCCGTAGGCGTGCCAGTCAAAAAGAACCGACTGCATGCGCTTGAGCATGACGGAAACCGGACGGTTCTCCCCCATTTCGTATTCATTGCGCACGACGGTCATCTCGGTGTCGAGATCCTTCTTGGCAATGAAGGAGTTCACCATGGCGTCAGCGCTCCAGCCCAGAGCCCAGCGCATGTTGTCGTCGTTTGCCGTGAAGCTCACGAAATAGTTCGTGCGGTCAACCCAGGTCGAGCCGTTCATGCGAAAGCCTCGGCGGGTGAATTCCTT
>DNLN01000121.1 GCA_003488465.1 Sutterella sp.
CCGGCGCAGGTTCGCTGGCTGCGGGAGCAGGCTCGGGCTGAACCGCCGGCGCTGGCTCGCTGGCTGCGGGAGCAGGCTCGGGCTGAACCGCCGGCGTGGGCTCGCTGGCTACTGGAGCAGGGGAATCTTGTGCACCCTGCGCGGGAGCTTCCGCCTTTTGCCCGCTGGCCTTAGGCGGTGCATCGTCCTCATCATTGGAACGATCGGCGAAAATCCCCCCCATAAAATCGTCCTTGTCCCCAGCAGCATATGCACTGCTGACAAAACTATGTTGGCCAAAATCCGCCACCATCGAGCAGGTCATCATGAGAACGGCTGCAATGGAAACAAACGTCCGGCCTGAAATCCGTTTGCCAGCCTGTCCGGAAACACCGGACGAAACCTGCCCCAGCTCATCGGCGAAGGCTTTTCTTTGAACTCGGTTCTGTGTCATGCAACCGCCCTTAGAAAAAAACAAAAGAACAGATACCCTGTCCGACTGAAGGCCGCTACCCGGCACGGCCCTGTTGTCTTATCCTATTAGTTGAATTCAGGCTATTTCTTATTTTATTATAAGCGGGTGCACTGGTTGGTCAGTTAATCGGCGCATTCCCCTCGTGCGATAGGTGTGCTGTTTAGTCGAAAAAACAACTTTTCTAACGGAGGTCCGACGCCCATCCCTGCAGGTATGCGGAGGTTTGCGCGCCAAAACATGTCTATGAAGAAGAATCTGTTGTGCGCACTGGTTTCCATGAGTCTCACCATCCCCGCCTGGGCTGCGCTCAGCGACACGGATTTCCATAAGCTGTGCCGCAAGGGAGCTCCAGAGGAAATTTCTTCAGCACTCAAGGATGGTGCGAACCTCAATGCACGCAACCGGCGCGAGGAAACACCGCTCATGACGGCAGCTGCATACAACACGATGGAGGCCGTCCAGGTGCTGCTCTCTGCCGGAGCCAATGTCAGAGCTGCCGGAGAGGATGGACAGACGGCTCTTCTCGCCGCCGCCACAAATCGCAAGAGCCCGCTCATTGCTACCGCACTTTTGAAGGCGGGAGCCCGCGTCAATGACAAAGCCAAGGGCGGCGTGACGCCGCTGATGGGGGGCGCATCAAACAATAAATTCCCCGAGATCACGAAGGCTCTGCTCGAAGCCGGCGCGAAGGTAAATGCCACAACGGATACGGGCATGACCGCTCTCATGATCGCGGCAAAATCCAACAGCCATCCCCAAATCATGGAATTCCTGATCAAGGCAGGCGCTGACGTGAACGCCAAGGACGATGACGGAAGAACCGCCCTGATGTTTGCCGCCCGCAATCGCCGGGTCACTCCGGAAATGATCGAACTGTTGCTCAAGTCCGGTGCAAGGGCTGACATCAAGACCCCGAACGGTGCAACTGCATTTTCCATTGCAGCCGAGTATGAGAACCCGACGGCCTTCCGCGTTCTGGCCGCTGCCGGCGGCGATCTCAAGACCATTCCGGCCGAGAAAATCGCCGCTCTCTTTGTCAGTTCCATTGACAATGGCGATGCGGACACCTTGCTTCTTTTGTCCAAGCAAGGAATTGATGTCAACGCCCCCAACAAATACGGCGATACACCGCTCATGAGGGCAGTGCACAAGGGGAAGCCGGAAGTTGTCAAGGCACTCATTTCCAGCGGAGCGAATGTCAACGCCGCCGACAAATACGGCGAAACGCCGCTCATGAAGGCAGTGCGCAAAGATCTGCCGGAAGTTGTCAATGCACTGCTTTCCAGCGGAGCGAATGTCCGGGCTGTGGATGCAAGATCGAGGAGCGCTCTGTCCATCGCTGTTTCGGATCACAAGCCGAATCTGCAGATCGTCGAAGCACTGCTCAAGGCGGGAGCCGATGTCAATGCAGCCGACTCGTACGGCCGCACGCTTCTGATGAGTGCCGTGAAAAACAACGCTCTCGAGGTGGTCAAGCTGCTGCTTGCCAACGGAGCCAATGCGCAGGTCGTCAGCGAGCGGTCCTCCGACACGGCTCTTGAGTATGCCATGCGGTACAGTCCTGAAAGCATTCCCCTTCTTGTGAAAGCCGGCGCCAATGTCAACGAAACCGACAAATACGGCTGGACACTGCTTAACCGGGCGATCCGCAGCGAGTATCCCGTCGAGGCCATCAAGGCGCTGATTGATAACGGCGCCAATGTCAACGCCGTCAGTCCCGACGGAGTATGGAACCCAATCGCCATCGCTGCGCGCACCAACAAGGCCGAAGAAATCCTTGACTTGCTTCTCGCAGCAGGAAGCAATGTGAACTACAAGGACAAGGATGGCTCGACGCCTGCCTTCTTTGCCTTTCACAAGCAGCATCCCGCCCCCGTCCTCAAGAAGCTGATTGATGCCGGTCTCGATGTTAATGCGGCGGACACGAAGAACGGCCGCACGCTGCTGATGGCCGCAGTGACGAACCCCGAACGGGATGCCCTGGCCGTGACGCAGCTGTTGCTTGCTGCCAAGGCAGACCCGAATGCAGCTCTGACACGCGATCAGCGAAGCGTTCTGATGCAGGCAGTCACCCAGGAGAAGGCAGACCCTGCTGTCATTTCTGCTCTAATCGCAGGCGGAGCCAATCCCCACGCCACACTCAAGGATGGTGAAACCGCACTCTTTCTCGCCAGCGACCGCAATCCGAACCCTGCGATCATTGATGCACTCATCAAGGGGGGTGCGAATGTCAATGTTAAGGACCGCTATGAGCGCACACCGCTCTATCAGGCGGCAAGCAGGGGCAAGCATCGGCTGGAGGTGCTCAATGCCCTGATTGCCGGCGGAGCCGATGTCAACATGCCTTCTCAGTCGGGCAATACCCCCCTGATGGCAGCTTCAGGTGACAGTCCCGAAACAATTGCCGCCCTGTGCAAGGCTGGTGCAAATGTCAACGCCCGTTCGCGCGAAGGGCGCACGCCGCTCATCCTGCTTGTTTCTCAAAGAAAGACCACGGTTGATTCGGTCGCAGAGATGATCAAGGCAGGTGCCGATGTGAATGCCGTCGGCAAGGACTCGCTCTCGGCGTTGCTGCGGGTCGTGAGCAACAACAATCCCAATCCGGAAATCGTGTCCCTGCTGGTGCGCTCAGGCGCAAATGTCAATGTCCGGGCCAATGACCAAAGCACGCCTCTGATCCGTGCCTGCGCCGCTGCTCAGGAGACAACCAAACCGATCGAGGTGCTGATCCAGTCCGGCGCGGATGTCAACGCTGTTGACCGCAACGGTTTCTCTGCGCTCATGAGAGCAGTCTCCGTCTACAGGCCAAATGCCGAAGTGATCGAGTTGCTGCTCAAGAGCGGAGCCAACCCCAGAGCCGTCAACAACAGGCAGGTTTCCGTTGCCGACATGGCCCGCAAGAACCGCCGGATGCCTCCAGAGCTTTTGCAGCGCATTGAGGCAGCCGCCCGATAGTGTTTGAGAAGTAATTCTCACATTTCTGAATGGACTGAGCGCAGAGTCCGTGTTGCAACGTACTCTGCGCTCGCCGTAATGACGCACGATGCGTCCTGTCAGCTAGGCTTTTTGGGCGCTCTTTTCTGCGTTCTGCCGGTCTGAGCAGCGGCAACGTGATCGCGGATGAATCCGAGAACGAAATCAAAGTCCTCCTGCTCAACATAGATCTGGTTCTGGTGGAGTTTCTCGCCCACATTGATGAGGTTACGCGTCGGCAAGGGCTCGACGGTTTTGACTGAACGCCATCTCGAGCGCTTGCTAAAACGGCTGCCGGCAAGAATTCCGGAACCGGACACCGAGGGGCGGCCCGCGGCCACGCCGGCAAGTGCGACGAGGACAGCCAGAACCTTCGCCTTCTTGACCTGCGAGGCTAACTGAGTGTGGGTAATGCCTTCCTCGTCCATCTCAAAAAGCACGCAGTAGCGCCCCCCCATGACGGCCGCATAGACGAGGTATCCGATAATGCTGATCACAAAGAGAACAGCTGCGATTCCTCCGAAAACGAGAAGCAGGTTTCCCAATTCCTCAAGGGACAGATCTCCCTCGATGGCAAGGAGTGCCACGAGAAAAAGCAGAACAATTCCAAGCGAAATCGCAAGAACCTTACCCACCAGGATGATGATCGAGGGATTTTTGTAAAGATTGACCTCGTAGACCCAGCGAAAGATTCCATCTTCAGTTTTGGTAATGGAACTCACTGTCATTTCTCCTGCAGCGTGCTAAAAACAAAAGGATGCGTTTCCACTCAGTGGATTGTACTTCTGGCTCCGCAGAACACGCCCCCTCAGAATCCAAAGACTCTAGGCCTGAACTTGTCAACTGAGGTTATGAGCGTACCGCCGCATATCCAGCCATAGAAACACTATGGCATTTTGCTCGTGTGATCGCTGCTACTCCTTCAGATATCCCGCCTCTCCGAGGATCTTCCTCATGTACGCCGTGTAACGCTGAAGGACTTCCTCGGCAGGGCCTTTCCTTTCTTTCTCCGAGGAGATCAGGCTCTTCATTTGAGCGATTCCGATGAAGATATTTCCTGTGGGGACGGTCTGTCCGATGCCCTCCAACGCACCGGCAGGCGTGTCCGCCGTCGAGAGGATCACCTTGTTCTCCCTACTGAACAGACCTCCCGCCTTGCGCGGGTACACAATGGTCATAAACCTCTGCGTCGCGGGAAGAAGGATGTACTGCTCAATGGATGCCTTGGTCGGCCTCCCGAGCAAGAACCGCCCCGCCTCCTGGGCATCCCAGTGCTCCTTCATGAACTCATGGAGTTCCTCAAGCGTGAAAGGCCTGTTGGTCAGCAATACTTGTCTTCCTATCATTTTGAACCTCCATTCAGCCAAGCCCAATGGTTATACACACACGGGGAATCATATCAGCGTGACAGCCTGTAACTGCCGACCCACTTCCCATACTGGATTGATGTGACGCCGTTGCGCGTAAGCGCGGGATACTCGCCTGCCCTGAAAGAACGGTCACAGTAACGGTGCCGGCCTGACCTGCGCGCAGAAGACCCGCGTGGACTGCCGCCGCGATGCTCGAATCATCAGTGTAGACGTTGCCGCTGCCGCCCCAGATCCTGCCCGAGGCGCTGTCGGTCACACGCATCACGAAACTCTTTCCGTTCTGCCCTCGGTAGGACACCATACTGGCAGGAGCATTCTGCTCTGCCAGGACGCCTTGGGAAAAGAACACAAGAGCAGCCAATGCAAAGATGCGTCGCATATCCGCCTCCGGCAAAATGATTTCGTGCCCGAATTCTCCACAGTTTTGTAGCATTGAGCCAAACCTTTGGAACTGCTCACGCATAAATTCGGGAGTAGATAGCAACAAAGCGCTAGCGAGACTGCATGACCTGAAGATCATGCTTGAGACCAAGGCCACCGACCTCATCGTCAAGAACGGCGCCGTTGTCGGCGTCAAGGCCATGGGCAAGAACGGCCCTGTTGAAGTGACGGCCACCAAGGGCGTGGTCATCGCCACGGGCGGCTTCGGCTCAAACGTCAAGTACCGCCAGAAGGTCAACACCGGCATCTGGAAGGAAGCCAAGCTTGACGAGCGCATCGGTTGCTCGAACATTTCCGTCGCCGCTCAGGGTGACGGACTGATCATGGCAGAAAAGGCCGGAGCCGAGCTGATCGGACTTGCCGACATTCAGGTCCATCCGAACGGCACTCCGGGCACCGGCCTGATGCTTGACATCAAGACCTCCGGACGCAACCGCCTGTTCATCAACACCAACGGCGACCGCTTCGTCAACGAAGGCGCCGCCCGCGACGTCCTGTCCAAGGCCGTGTTCGCACAGCCCGGCCAGACCTACTGGCTTGTGCAGAACCACCTTCGCTACCCCGATGAGAACGCCATCGACCTGCTTTCGGGCCGCACCATGCACGACATGCTCGAGCAAGGGCGCGTGAAAAAGGCCAAGGATCTCGAGGAACTCTCCGAGATGACCGGCATGCCGCTTGACCACCTGAAGGCCTCGATCGAGGAGTACAACCGCGCAGCCCGCCACGAAGTCCAGGCCGACAAGTTCGGCTTCAGGGCGACGCACACCGACGACCGTCCGATGACCGAAGGCCCCTGGTACTTCGCCAAAAAGGTTCCGACCATCCATCATACGATGGGCGGCATCCGCATCGACACCAACGCCCATGTGCTCAATGCCAAGGGCCAGTGGATCAAGGGTCTGTACGCAGCAGGTGAGACCACGGGCGGCGTGCACGGCGAAAACCGCCTTGGCGGCAATGCCGTCGCAGACCTGATGGTGTTCGGCCGCACCGCCGGCCGCAACGCTGCGAGCGCAAAGTAGTCCGCCGCTGACAAGTCAGCCGGCGCTTTCAAGAACCGGCTGGCTGCTTCTGTAACGATCCTCTTCCTTCATTCGCCTGGAGTTCGCATCGGTCGCAAGCCGATATCCGTCTTCAGGCGCTTTTTTGCG
>DNLN01000135.1 GCA_003488465.1 Sutterella sp.
TTCGAATCCTACTACCCCTGCCAGATTTCAAAAAAAGTTGCCGCGAGGCAACTTTTTTTTGCCCAAATTTTTTGTGAGCGGACCTCAGATCCCGTTTTGCGGCGTTCCTGTCGCTCCGCGCGTCTTGGGCCTTCTCAAATACAAAAGGACAACCAGAGGGAAAAGCAGGGCGCCAGCCATGGCGACAACCATCTGATTGCTGATCCAGGTTGCCATCGCGCCTCCAAAGATGGGGCCCACGACACTGCCCAACTGCTGAGAAGCGTACGAGTAGCCAAAGACCTTGCCTCTATCTGCCGGATCCGTGCTTTGCGTGAGAACGGCGTTGATGGCCGGAAAGATGCCTGCGAAAGTGAGACCGCCGACAAAGCGCCACACGGTAAACGCTGTCAGATCCTGCGGAATTGCCTGGATCACTCCGAAGATTCCTGACAGGAACAGCGCAAGGTACAGAGCAGGTCTGAAGCCCCAGCTCTGTCCGAGGATGCCCCAGAGCGGAGAGGCGATCACGCCCGAAATTCCGATGATCGAAAAGACGATTCCAGAAATGAGGACGATCTGGTTCATGGAACCCTGAAGTTCGGCTATGTAAAGCGGCAGAACGGGCTGAGTCATGAGAATGGTCATCTGCACGATACAGGCGGCAAAGAGCATGCGCTGCACGGCAGGAATCTTGAGGACGCTTGGCCGAGGCTCTGCGGTATCCTCTGCCTTTTGCTCGACCTTGGGGCGCGGGGTTTCGTGGATCAGAAAGATGATGGCGAGCGAAATCAGAAAGAGCCCGGCGCCGGCGATGAGGAAGGTTGCGCGCATGGTGAAAAGCTCGGCGAGGATGCCGCCTGCAAGCGGGCCAAGAACATGGCCCGCCGTGAGCCCTGCCTGCATGACTCCCATGCAGAAACCCAGCCGTTTTTGCGGCGCTTCGCCGCTCATGATCGAAAGAAGAGCCGGCCAAAGTCCCGCGGCAAAGCCCTGAAAAACGCGTACGCCAAACAATTCCCAAGGTGTGGTGACGAAGCCGCCGAGAATGTAGGAGATAGCTAGGCAGAACGAGGCTCGAATAGCCATCAGCTTGCGGGATTTCTTGTCGGCAAGAGCTCCCCAGATTGGCGCCATCAGCCCGGAAATGAGAAAGGAGATGGAGAAGATGATGCTGCTCCACCAGTTGACGTTAGCCTGCTCAACCCCCAGTTCTTGGATCAGGTACATCGGCAGGAACGGGATCAGCATCGTATAGCTCGAGGACATGAGTACGCTGCTGATGGCAAGAATCGTCAGGGTGAGCTTCCAGTTCTTCATAGTTGGCTTGTTCTGCGTTCTTTGAGGGCGAATGTCTCGGTCAGTTTACGCCTGGGCTTTCGATCTCGAAAGAAAGCAAGCGCAAAAAAAAGCCGCCTGGAGGCGGCCTTAGCGTTGCGCGAGGCGGGTGCCTAGAGCAGGTGCGCCCGTATCTCTTCGCCAGAAAGCGGAGACAGATAGGCGGGGGCAATATCGAAGACGGTGCGGCATCCCTTCTGCCCCTCGGCAGAAAGACGAGCCACGGCGCGTGCGTAGGCGGTGATGACGCTTGCCGTGAATTCAGGATTGGAGTCAAGCTTCAGGCTGAACTCGATGACGTGCTTGTGCTCGCTGTTCCAGCCGGTGCTGCCGGTGCGGAAGACAAAGCCGCCGTGCGCAAGTCCGGAGTGATTCCTTGCAAACTCGTCTTCGTCGATGAAATGCACCGTCGTGTCGTAATCAGCAAAGTAGTTCGGCATGGTCTTGATTTCTTTCTCAATGCGTGCCGCATCCGCCCCCTGCTCCAGAACGACATAGCACTCGCGAAGGTGTTTCTGGCGTGTAGTGAGATCTGGGTTGGAACCGGATCGGACCGCATCGACGGCAGCCTGCACGGGAACCGTGTACTGTTTTGCATTCTTGACGCCCTTGATGCGGCGAATGGCATCGGAGTGGCCTTGGCTGACGCCGCGGCCCCAGAACGTATAGTCCTTGCCGTTGGGCAGAACGCTGTTTGCATAAAGGCGGATCAGCGAGAACATCCCCGGATCCCAGCCTGCGGAAATCAGCGCAACCTTGCCGCCGCTCTTTGCAGCGGCATCGACTGCGGCAAAATGTTCAGGGATTTTCGCGTGGGTGTCGAAACTGTCCACGACATTGAAGAGTCCTGCATACTCGGGAGTCTGCTTGGGAAGATCCGTGGCGCTTCCGCCGCACAGAATCAGGACATCGATCTTATCGGCCCACTGAGCGAGCTCAGCGACGCTAACGACAGGAACGCCGGCTGTCTTGATGGTCAGAGATGCCGGATCGCGACGGGTAAAAACAGCAGCCAAGCGCATGTCGCTGCTTGACTGAATGCTTGCTTCGATTCCGCGACCGAGGTTGCCGTACCCCAGAATGCCAATGCGGATGGTCATGGTGATCCCTTTCATAAAAAAGTGAAACAAAGGCTGTTGAATTGTAGACGGAAGAGTGCGTAATTCTGATGCGCCTCTACGGATGTTTGCCCGGGATTCTTCTCATATGGGATCATTCAGTTAGGGAGAAGACCGACCCCCGGCTTTGTGTAGGAAAACCGTGTATCCCAGTTTCTTTTCCGCAGAGCGATAAGGTCTGAAAGAAGCTGTTTCAGACCATGGGAACTCAAGTGTATTTCCGTTAGACTTAGCCTCACCGATTACGCTTAGCCTGAGAAGTTGTTATGAAAAAACTGGTCATGGGGCTTGCTGCATGCATGCTCGCAGTTCCCGCATTAGCCTTTACCCCTGACTACAAGGCGATCGAGGATGACTTGATCCCTAATCGCTATCCCGAAGGTTCCATCACGACACGAGAGGGGGCAGATCGGGCTATTGCTGATGTCAAGCAGGCACGGGTCAAGCTCAATGAGCTCGCCGACTACTCCACGCGCCGCTGCTACGGCAATTTTTTCGTCAATAGCTGCATTAATGATGTTCGCACTGCCAAGATGCGCCAGGAGACTCGCCTCAGAAAGGTTGAAGCTCAGGCGAAGGCATTTATTCACGAAGACAAGCATCGTATCGAGATCGGCAAGCAGGCCGAGCGGGACCGCAGGGCTGCAGCAAAGCTTGATAGACCGCAAAATCCTCCACGGACTGCCCAGCCTGTTCCGAGGCCAGTTCCTCAGCCAGTGAGTTCGCAAAGTGCCAAGGATCGCTCAGCCGCAAGGCAGCAGCGTCATGAAGAGGCTATGGCAAATGCCGAAGCTTCTCAGGCGGCTCGCGAAAAGCGAATTGCTGACAAGCAACGGAAGGCCGAGCAACGAGCCCGGCGTGCTCAGGAGAGGGCGGCCAAGCAGGTGCAGCGCCATGAGCAGGCTGTCGCCGATCAGAAGGAAGAGCGAAAGGCTCGCGATCAGCGTATGAAGGAGCGGCGCCAGAAGAATGCTCAAAGTGCAAGGAATGGGAAAAAGCCTCAAAAGCAGGTAAAGCAGTCCCCCAAGAAGCAGACCGCAAAGCTGGTAGCAAAGCAACCTGTCGAGAATAAGCCCGCCAAGCAGTCGTCTGCTAAGACGGTCAATCCTCCAAAGGCAGGCAAGTGACGGTGCTCGATCGGCACGGCGACGCTTCTCAAGATATCCAGAGCGACTTTGAGAAAAGCGTTCAGGAACTTTTTGCTGAGAACGGGCCTCTTAGCAAAGCGACCGCAGGTTATGTGAGGCGCGAGGGTCAGGTTGCCTTTGCAAGAACCGTTGCCCGGGCAATCGAGACTGGATCGACTGAAGTGATTGAGGCCGGCACAGGCACCGGCAAGACATTTGCGTATCTGACTCCGGCATTGCTGGCGGGCGTCAAGGTGATCGTGAGTACAGCAGGCAAGCCCTTGCAGGATCAGCTCTTTCACAAGGATCTTCCTGCGGTGGAGGCTGCGCTCGGCGTGAATGCGTCCGCCGCAGTTTTGAAGGGGCGGGCGAACTACATCTGCAAGTACCGGCTTCAGACGGCTCTGGCCGAAGGGGAACTCCCGTCTCGACAGGCTGTTTTGTCCCTCAAAAAGATCAAGATCTTTGCAGATACCGATCCCATCGGCGACAGGGCAAGCGTCGAGGGTGTTGCCGCAGATGATCCTGTGTGGCCGTTTGTCACGAGCACTAGGGACAATTGCCTCGGGCCTCAGAAATGCCCCTTCAAGGAAGACTGCTTTGTCTACAACGCAAGGCGCTCGGCTAAGGCCTCCGACATTGTCATCGTCAACCACCATCTGTACCTTTCATCTCTCTCGATCCGCGATGAGGATCCTGATGCCGATATGCTTCCTCAGGCTCAGATTGTGATCATCGATGAGGCACACAAACTCCCTGAAATTGCGAGCAACTTCTTCGGTTCCGAACTCTCGACGTTCTCCGTCAAGGAGACCATGAGGGAAATCAAGCGGCGCACCCTCAGCAAGTTCAAGACTCGTGCGCCGGAAGGAACGAACTGGGACAAACTCACGGATGCCCCTGTTCATATCCTCATGGATCTCGGAATGTGGTTTCACGAGATCGGCTTGCACGAAGGAGACACAAAGAAGATTTCGGACATTGCAAACATTGAGGATGCCTCCTCGTTCCTTTCCGATGCGGCCAAGGCTATCGAACGGCTTTATGAAGCGATTGAGCCACTGATTGCGCAGGACGATGAGCTTGAGAAACTTGCTTCGGTCAGCCTAGACATGCAGGCGGAGCTAGCCCGCTGGAGCCAATCCTTGAAGAACCCTGCCGAAATGGGCAAGACCGAAAGCGGGGTGCCCGTTGTCCGCTGGATATCCAGGTCTGCTACGGAAGCCAGGTTTCACGAAACGCCACTCAGTTTCGCGCAGGATCTATCCCGGCTTCGCAATGAACAGGCGGGAGTGGCTTGGGTGATGACCTCAGCAACACTGGCCACGGAGAACGGCGATTTCTCTCATTTCCGCTCTGAGATGGGGCTTGCTGATCAGGCAAACACGCACGTCTGGCCCAGCCCGTTCGATTACCCCGAACAGGCAATTCTTTACGTTCCCCCGGGGATGCCCGATCCCAAGGGGGTCGAGCGCGACGATTTCATCGACCGGCTGATGCAGGAGAGCTGGCCGGTGATCGACATGGTGGGAGGGCGGACTTTTGTTCTGTGCACCAGTTACAGGGCCATGCAGAGAGCCGCGGAAGTGCTTCGGGAATACGTGGCTCAAAATGGTCGGCCGTACACGGTCTACATGCAGGGAGAGGACAGCAGGCGAAAGATCCTCGAGCAATACAGGCGGGACGGACACGCAATTCTCGTCGGCTCCATGAGTTTTTGGGAAGGCATTGACATCAAGGGCGAGAACTTGTCGGTCGTCGTGATCGACAAGCTGCCGTTCGCTCCGATTGGAGATCCCGTACTGGATGCAAAGTCCAAATGGATCAAGGAGCAGGGCGGCAGTCCATTTCGCGATCATCAGATTCCTCTGGCGGCGATTGCACTCAAGCAGGGGACGGGCCGGCTCATCCGCAGCGAGTCTGATCGCGGTATCCTCATCATCGGAGATCCCCGGGTGCTGCCAAAAAGCGCCGGGGGTTCGGGCTACGGAAGTATTTTTCTAAACAGCCTTCCGGCGTACAGCCGCACAAGGCGTCTTGAACGAGTCATGGATTTCTGGGAGCATCCCGGACAGTGGCAGTGATTAGAGGAGACAGATAATGAAAAGGCTTTTGATTGCAGCGCTTGTCGCAGCAGCCGCACAGGCAAGCATCGCGGGGCAGTATGCAACAGCGTTCGGCGATTGCCTGTACAAGAACATGTCGGATGCGGACAAGGACACTCTGATGCAGTGGGTTTTTGTGACAGTTGGAAAGACTTCCGCAGCTCGGCAGATCGCCACTATCCCGAGCGCCAAGACGTCTGCCACCGACGCCAAGATGAGAAGCCTCATTCAGGAGAAGACTATGGGCGCCTGCCGCAATGAGGCGATCAAGCTTCTCATGAACGAGCCCAGGACCGGGCTTCGAGATGCCGTGACGGAGGTTGCCGTGAAGATGGCCGAGGACAAGATTTCCTCAAGTGCCCTGGGTTCCTTCCCGACATCTCTGCTCGGTAGCGATACGACGGCGAAGACCCTCCAGAAGGCAGGCGATCTTCTCTCAGGGTTCTTAAAAAAATAGTCTATTTTCAGCCAAGTATCTGAATCGCGTTCACGAGGCGCATGTTGGGGGTTGACTTTCTTCACGGTCACCTCTAAGATGCGCCTCCGCTTTTGAGGGACGA
>DNLN01000078.1 GCA_003488465.1 Sutterella sp.
GGCTCCGGCGACATCGGCCTCATAATGGCGCGTCGGCTCACGTTCCAGGGCGCGAAGGTGCTCGCCTGCATAGAGATAATGAAGAAGAGCTCCGGCCTCATGCGAAACGTGGTGCAGTGCCTGCAGGACTACGACATCCCGCTGCTCCTGAGCCACACCGTGACGGACGTGGAGGGCACGGAGCACGTGACGGGGGTGAAGGTGAGCCAGGTGGACGATAACCTCAAGCCGATCCCAGGCACGGAGATTCACTACGACTGCGACACGCTGCTGCTTTCGTGCGGTCTCATCCCCGAGAACGAGCTTACGAAGGCGGCGGGCATCGAGATAGACCCGAAGACGCGCGGCCCGAAGGTCGATGCCTCGATGGCTACGTCCATGCCAGGCGTGTTCGCCGGTGGCAACGTGGTGCGCGTGTACGATCTGGTGGACTGGGTGTCGCGCGATTCGGAAATCGCTGGAAGGAGTGCTGCAAAGTATGCGCTTGATCTGCATTAACTGCCCGAAAGGGTGTGAACTCGAGGTAACGGTGGACGGCGGCAACGTGACCGTCTCCGGTCATGGATGCCCGCGCGGCGAAACGTACGGCCGCGCCGAGGCGACGAACCCCACGCGGATGGTCACGGGGCTGGTGAAGGTGGCCGGCTCCCGCCGCCCGCTGCCGGTGAAGACGCGCACGGCCGTCCCGAAACGGCTCATCTCCGACGTCACGAACCTGCTCGCCAACACCACGGTGATTGCGCCAAAGAGCATCGGCGACGTGATCATCCCCGACGTTTGCGGCACGGGCGTGGATGTGGTGGCGACCGCAGACCTCTAATCAGCCATGGACATGAAGACCGCAAAGGAAATGCGTGCCGAGGCGTGGGCCGCGCTCGGCGAGAAGGGGCAGTACCTGCGTTACGTGGCGGCGTTTCTGCTGATGGCGCTGACGCTCATTGCCATGATGGTGCCGCTCACCGCCATCCTCGGCGCTGGCATAGGGATGTCGGGCATAGCGCCATACTTTCAGCCCGGCGGCCATCCCGAGATCGGGCTGCTGACCGACCCGGAGGTGATGCTGCCGCTGCTCAGCTCGGCGCTCGTGTTCTCCCTGCTCGCCATCTACCCCATCGGTTTCGCTACGTGGGGGCAGGCGGCAATGGCGCTTGCGACAATGAGGCGGGGCCTCACCGTCGGCCATGCGTTCTCCGGCTGGGGGCACGGGTGGCGCATGGGCTGGATAAAGACGGTCGAGATGACATATGTGTTCCTCTGGACGCTTCTCTTCTATGTGCCGGGCGTCGTGAAGCTGCTGGCATATTCGATGACGGCCTATGTCGCCGTTGACCACCCGGACTGGAGCGCCAACCAGTGCATAACGGAGTCCCGCAGGCTCATGGACGGACACAAGTGGCGGTACTTCTGCCTGAACCTGAGCTTCATAGGCTGGTGGATTCTGGTGGCGGTGGCGTCGTTCATGCCTTTCGTGGGCAACCTGGCGCAGTGGTTCTTCATGCCGTACATGGAGTCCGCCAAGGCGGCGTTCTACGAGGACCTGCTGGACCGCGACGCTGTGGTATAATACGCTGTTGATTTAACCGAAGGAGAATTGAAGATGACTCTTGAAGAACAGGTGAAGGCGATGCTCGACGCGCTCCGTCCCATGCTGCAGCAGGACGGCGGCGACCTTGAGTTCGTGAAGATGGATGGCAAGGTGGTTACGCTCAAGCTCACGGGCCACTGCGGAAGCTGCCCATATGCGATGA
The DNA here is from genome assembly GCA_003488465.1 of Sutterella sp. GTDB lineage: Bacteria > Pseudomonadota > Gammaproteobacteria > Burkholderiales > Burkholderiaceae_F > Duodenibacillus. The sequence goes on from DNLN01000078.1 coordinate 1,749, forward strand.
TGACCCTCAAGCAGGGCATAGAGACGAAGCTGCAGGAGCTCGATCCGGAGCTGACCGTCGAGCGCGCAGCGGAGTAACCTGGAGGATTTGGCATGGATACTTTCAACGTCTCACTTGTCGGCGTTGGCGGGCAGGGCATACTGCTCACGGCAAATCTCCTCGGCCGCGTCGCGGCGCTTGCCGGGCTGGACGTAAAGAAGTCCGAGATACACGGCATGGCGCAGCGCGGCGGCTCGGTGGCGTCGAGCGTCAGGTTCGGCGAGAGGGTTTGCTCGCCGATCATCCCGGCTGACGAAAGCGACCTTCTGGTTGCGTTCGACAGGCTGGAGGCGCTGCGCAACGCGCCGCAGCTGAAGGCGGGCGGCAAGGCGCTCGTCAACGACGTGTACCTCACGCCGGTCACGGTGTCGTCCGGCCAGCAGCCGGAGGTTGAGGATCTCGCAGGCTCGCTCAAGGCGGCCCTGCCCGACGCAATCTTCGTGGATGCCGCCGGAGTAGCGAAGGAGGTCGGCAACGACCGCACCGCGAACATGGTGATCGCCGGCGCCCTCTCCGCCCTCACGCCGTTCCCCGAGGAGCTTTGGCTAAAGGCGATGGCGGAGACGTTCACAGGGCCGAAGGCCAAGCTGCTGGAGGTCAACGAAAGGGCCTTCGCGCTCGGGCGCGCCGCCGCTGTGAAGTAGCCGCCAGATGGGGGCTTGCGTGCCACGCGGTAAAATGGTATCATACGCACACTTTTTGAAAGGCAGAGAAGAAAGATGAAAGAAGGAATCCATCCTACCTACGAAGACGCGACGATCACGTGCGCGTGCGGCAATGTCATCAAGACGCGCTCCACCAAGAAGGAGATGCAGGTGAACACCTGCTCGGCGTGCCACCCATACTTCACGGGGCAGAAGACGATGGTCGATACGGAAGGCCGCGTTGATTCGTTCAAGAAGCGCTACGCGAAGTTCCAGAAAAAGGCTTGATCGAGAAAGCCCAGATCGGAAAAGTGTTGGATCGCCTTTCTGCGGTTGAGGCCGCGATGGGCGATTCTTCCGTTATGGCGGACGCCAAGCGCTACCGCGAGACGGTGCGCGAGCATACCGCCCTCAAGAAGCTCGAGGCGGCGGCGAAGCGCTACTTCAAGCTCCTTGACGACATTGACGGCGCCAAGGCCATGCTTGCAGACCCTTCGCTCGACCCCGAGCTCGCCGCAGAGGCCGAGAAGGAGGTGGAGAGCCTTTCGGCGGGAATCCCCGAAGCCGAGCGCGAGGTGCTGGCGGGGCTTCTGCCGCCCGATCCGCTGGAGGCGCGCAACGCATGCTTCGAGATCCGTGCCGGTACGGGTGGCGAGGAGGCCGCCCTCTTCGCGGGCGATCTGTTCAGGATGTATTCGCGCTACTGTGAGGCGAAAGGCTGGCGCATCCGCGTGATGTCCGCAAACCAGACGTCGCTCGACGGCTACAAGGAAGTCATCTTCACCGTCGAGGGAGATGGTGCCTATGGGCTTTTCCGGTTCGAGAGCGGCGGGCACCGCGTGCAGCGCGTGCCCGAGACCGAGGCGCAGGGCCGCATCCACACGAGCGCGGCGACGGTGGTGGTGTTCCCGGAGGCCGACGAGGAGGATGATCTTGAAATCCCCGAGAAGGATCTTCGCATAGACCTGTTCTGCGCGGGTGGTGCCGGGGGTCAGCACGTGAACAAGACGGAATCCGCGGTGCGCATGACGCATCTGCCAACTGGGCTTGTGGCTCAGTGCCAGGATGAACGCTCGCAGATACGCAACCGGGAGAAGTGCCTCGCCACGCTCAAGGCGCGCATCCTCGACTTCCGCCGCCGCGAGGAGGAGGCCAAGCTGGGGGCGTCGCGCCTAACCCTGCGCGGTTCGGGAGACCGCTCGGAACGCATCCGCACCTACAACTTCCCGCAGAACCGCCTCACAGACCATCGCGTGGATCTCACGCTCTACTCGCTCGACCGCATCATTGAAGGGGCTCTCGATCCGGTGCTCTCAGCCCTGCGCGAGAAAGACCTCACCGAGCGCATCGCCGCCGGTCTCGGCAAGATATGAGCCGTGCATAGGCAAACGGAGGATCAGGCATGATGGTGCCTGGCGCGGGCTGCGTGCGGCGCGAAAAAAAAACTTTGAACTTCCCTGCAACGTGGTCGGCAAAAATGCGGTTGAAAAAAAAAATGAATATGATATCATGCGCGGCGTTTTTTCTTTTCACATGAATAGGAGCGTTTACACATGAGAGGCATAATAGCGTATGTTACCTTGATCGCTGCGAGGAATCCGCACTTGTGGTTTGGCGAGGGGGAAGCCGCTCCGGCGGCAACGCCAAGACGCGGGATTCCGCTCTGCAATCTTATGGTCAAAGGCATTGTCGGTGCATTGTGCCTGGCAACGTCTTCAATCGTTGCATCAGAAGGTTCGGCGTTGCAGCAGAAGAAGTACATATCATTTGGCTGGGAATACAAAAGGCTTTCTCCATGGGACATTCTAAAAAATGCCGACAAATTCAGAAGCACCGGCATTGACGGCATAGGAATCTATCTTTGCGCCACCAACAGCGCAGGCAAGGAACTTAAGTTCATTACCACTGGTGAAAAGTGGGAACGCGAAGCGTTCAAGGGCCAGATCCCTGTTTTTCGCGAGATTCTCAAGGTTCCGCAACTTTCAGAATCGTTCATCGTCGGTTTCGGTTCGGCGCGCAAGCGTTACGCATGGACTGACGATGCGGCATGGGCCAACCTCGCAAATTCGATGGCGGTGCTCGGTTGGCTTACCCGTGAAACGGGAATCAAGGGTATTTGCAGCGATTTTGAGGACTATTTTCGTCAGTACCAGTACAACCGGCTTGATACCGATCCAGAATGGGATGAACTTGTGCCGCTCGTGCGTAGGCGCGGAGCACAGGTGTTCGGCTCTCTTTTCAAGGAGAATCCAAATCTCAAGGTGCTTTTCTACTGGATACTCTGTTTTGATACCGAATATCTCACTTCTCCAGATCCGGTTGGGCTTGCCCGTCAGAATCGCGACTTGCAGCCGGCATTTTTCGATGGCATCTTCGATGTCATGCCGGAAACAGCCCGTCTCATAAACGGCGACGAGCACACCTATCGCGCAGAAGCCGCAAAGCGCGATTTCCACAATTCCTTTGCCAATCAGCGCACGGTGTGTCCCCGTCTGGTTTCGCCCGAACACCGTTCCAAGTTCCTGCGTCTCACGCAGGCATCGTTTGCGATGTATTACGACATGTACGCCAACGATGAAAAGTCGTTCTGGTACTTCCCCCCGATAAACGGTTCCCGCGCCGAGCACCTGCGTCGCAATCTTCTCGACGCCACACGTCTTGCCGACGAGTACGTCTGGTTCTGGGGCGAAAAGAATCCGACCATCCATTGGGAAAATTCGCATGTTGAAGCGCGGGTGTGCAATCCCAATACATGGGAAGAGGCGATACCGGGTGTCACGGAGGCCCAACTCTGCTGCAAGGATCCCGATTGGGGAGTCAAGCGCCGCATCGCCACGCTGAAGCGTGAAGGCAAGCTCGTTGATCTGAACCGCAATTCTTCCTGTACGCCCGGTCGCGAGGTTGCGGACAAGCTCCCCGTCCCCTACTTCTTCTGGAAAGGAGCCAATGACAAGGACGCCAAGATATATCTCGACCGGAACGTCGGATGCGGTGATAGGTGTTCAATCACGCTTGCGAACTGTTCCAATGCCTGTGCGCTCTATTCCTCCCCGAAGGTTGCGCCAGGCGAAGCGTATGCCCTGGAGATTTCGGTCAAGGGAGATGGAGTCGTCAAACTCGATTTCCAGAAGGACGGCAAGTGGGTGCGCGGGATGCAGTGCGTTTCGCCGATCTTCGGCGAACCA
>DNLN01000168.1 GCA_003488465.1 Sutterella sp.
CGCCGCACCACGGTCTCCCGCGCCGTCGGACAGATCCCGCCCCACTTTGGCTCCGATAACGGAGTCAGGAGACCGATTTTTCAGCGTTCTTCCCGAAACGCTCCTGCAGCGTGCGGTTCATGCGGATAGGACAGAAGCGCGGGCCGCACATCGAGCAATAGCGCACGTCGTGCGAATCGGCGCACTTCTCTGGCATCTGTGCGCGCCAGACCTCATAGGCATTCTGGGGATCAAGCGAGAGCGCAAACTGATCGAACCAGCGGAAGTCCGCCCTGGCCCTTGCCATCGCGTCGTCGCGCACCCGCGCGCCCGGGAGCCCCTTGGCAAGGTCGGCGGCATGCGCGGCGAGCTTGTACGTGATGAGTCCGGTCTTGACATCCTCGGCAGTAGGAAGCGCAAGGTGCTCGGCCGGCGTCACGTAGCAGAGCATGGCGGTGCCCAAGCTCGCGATGAGCGAGCCGCCGATTGCCGAGGTGATGTGATCGTACCCTGGAGCGATGTCCGTGACGAGCGGCCCGAGCGTGTAGAACGGCGCCCGGTTGCAGAACTTCTCCTCAAGCCGCTGATTTTCCTCCACGCGGTCCAGCGGCACATGCCCCGGCCCCTCGATGAAGCACTGAACATCCGCATCAAAGCATCGGGCCGCAAGCTTTCCGATGGTCTCGAGCTCCCCGTACTGAGCCTTGTCGCAGGCATCGCTGATGCAGCCCGGACGCAGACCGTCTCCAAGCGAGAGCGCCACGTCATAGTCGCGGCAAATTTCGAGCAGTTCGTCAAAGTGCTCGTAGGCCATGTTTTCGCTCCCGTCCCGGAGCATGCGCGAGGCCATGATCGAACCGCCCCGCGAGACGATGCCCAGAGTGCGGGCCGCCGCATGCGGCAGCAGCTCGCGGATGAGCCCGGCGTGAATCGTGAAGTAGTCAACGCCCTGACGAGCCTGATCGAGAACGGTCTGCTTCAGGACTTCCCAGGACAGGCGGCTTACGTTGCCGCCCACGCGGTCAAGCGCCTCATAGACGGGGACGGTGCCGATCGGCACGGGGCTTGCCCTGAGGATCGCTCCCCGCAGCCCAGCAAGATCCTTGATTCCGGTCGAAAGATCCATCGCGGTATCCGCGCCGAACCTCAGCGCCAGGCGAAGCTTGCCGATCTCCTCGTCGCAGCCCGAAGAAAGGGCCGACGTGCCGATATTGGCATTGACCTTCACGGAGAATGCCCGGCCGATCACCATGGGCTCATTCTCCGGATGGTTGACATTGCAGGGGATGACCGCATGCCCCGAAGCGACTTCCTCGCGAACCCTGTCGGGCGAAAAGGCCATGACGCCTGGCTCGGCCGAATACCTGAAGGACTCGCGGATCGCCGCATACTCCATGTGAGGCGTCACTTCGCCCGCCTTTGCCCGCTCGAGGATCGTGCGCGTGACGCGCCGCGCATCCTTCACGCTGACATACGGGGCGTAGGGTTCGGAGACGGCTGGGAGCGTCTTTTCCGCAGAGCGCCCCTCGCAGGTGGACACGCGGATGCGCTCGCCGTTTTCCAGATTGATCTGCCTGAAGGGCACCCGGACGGCGGGGCTGCTCCCCTCTTCAAAGACGGTCTCGATGTCGGGCGTGAATCGATGGTTCTCGATCGTGTGGGCCATGGCGGCGGTTCCTTATGCAAATATGTTCGGACTGCCGGATGCGCCCTTGGTTTCCTACGCCGGTCCTAACCGGTTCAGGTTCACGGATTTCGCCTGTGTGGCGATCTCAGCCCGGTGGTGTCCGGGCACTCCGACAAGATTGTCCGATTATCCGCCCCCGGGCTGCGGAACGCAACATGAGCGCGTGCATGATCCGTTTACCGCTGAGGCCTATGCCTGTATGCCGTCCTCAGTCTACAATGCGCACGAACTCCGGATCCCCGCCCGGAGTCCCAGACACAGAGAGACCCCCAAGAAATGCTTGAAACCATGCTCATCAGCACAGGCGCCGTCGTCCTGGCTGAGATGGGAGACAAGACGCAGCTCCTTGCGCTGCTGCTTGCCGCCCGCTTTCACAAAACCGCGCCCATCGTCCTTGGCATTCTCATCGCCACGCTCTTCAATCACGGCCTTGCGGGTGCGTTTGGCAGCTGGATCACCACGCAGTTCACGCCCGAGACGCTCAAGTGGATTCTTGCGGGGGGCTTCATCGCCATGGGCCTGTGGATGCTGATCCCGGACAAGGAGGACGGTGCGTCGATCGACAGTCCCTGGCTCAAGAAGGCCGGGGTCTTCACCGCAACTCTGATCACGTTCTTCCTTGCCGAAGTGGGCGACAAGACCCAGGTGGCAACGATCGCTCTGGCGGCCAAGTACTCACCCTTCTGGGTGGTCATGGGAACGACGCTCGGCATGCTGATCGCCGATGTGCCCGCCGTGTACCTCGGCGACAGGATGAGCGCGAAGCTGCCGATGAAGTGGATTCACGCGGTCTGCGCGCTGCTGTTCATCGGCCTGGGCGTGGCGACCGTCGTCTTTTCCTAGCGCAGCCTGCCGGTGCGCACCGCCGTCTGCACGGCCTGGCGCACCACCCCGTGCACGGTTGCTTCGATTGAGCGGCTCACATCGGCCTTCACACGGGTCAGGGCGTTCGAGATGCTCTGCTCGAGGATCGCTCCAACCTGACTGCTCACCCGCTCCGTGATGAGCGGCGTCACGGAATTGACGAGGTCGGCAATCAGCTCCTCGCGCGCCATGGCAAGGTGGGTCGGATCCTCGGCTTCAGCCTGCACCTTGGGCATCACGGGATTCCGCGGAACGGCGCGCTCGAGCTGCGCGTCCCGTCTTGCCGACTGAGGCAGCGTGCGAACCTGCCCGGCGCTCGGACCGGAGTACGTCGGCCGGGGCTCCTCGCGAAGAAGCCCCTGCATGCGGCGCGACGCATCATTCAATTCAGCCCAGGTGTATGTCACCTTTTTATTCAGAACAGTGGGTGTAAACACGTCGCTCACTTGTGTTGCCTCTCAATCTTGTAAAGTCACTGGCGCTTCAGTTTGGACAGATCATGCGCCTTCAGGTTCACCTTGGCCCGCAGATAC
>DNLN01000067.1 GCA_003488465.1 Sutterella sp.
ACGCGCTCGTCCATGGTCGAGATCTTTGCGGTCTCAAGGTTGATGCCGTATTTCGCAAGCACCGTGGCGATCGCAAAGAGCAGACCCAGCCGGTCATTGCAGATGACCTGCAGCATCCAGCGCTTCTTGCTCTGGTCGAGCTCGATGTCAACAAGGGGCGTTGTCGGAAAGACGCGCGAGCGGCGGGAGAGGCGGCCGGTTCGCGGCTTGGGCAGCGGCTTTTGCTCTTCGAGCTGCCGGGTGAGACTGGATTCAATGCGGCTTTGCAGGGCGCATGCATCGTCTCGCTGCTGGCGGTCCTGCACAAGGAACGTATCAAGAGCCCAGCCCTTCTTGGTCGTGTAGATGCGCGCATCAAGCACCGAGAGGCCCTCGCGCTCGAAGTACGCCACAACGCGCGCAAAGAGGTCCTTCTGGTCGGGCAGGTACAGCAGCACTTCAAGCCCGACGTTGTTCTGCGCCGAGCGGCATCGCACGATGGGCGAGACCTTGCAGCCGCTCCAGGCAAGACAGGACGTATGCCAGGCGATGTTCTCCGGCGTATGCCGCAGGAAGTACGCGATGTCCAGGTTGCTCCAGAACTCATCCCGGATGAATGCGGGCACGCCCGCGGCATCCACAAGCTGCAGGGTCTGCCTGCGCCGCAACGCAAAGAGCGTGTCTTCGCTCGATATGCCGCCCTTGGCGCGCAGCACCTCAAGCGTGCTCGTGTAGAGGTTCTCAAGGAGCTGCTGCTTCCAGGCGTTCCAGACCTTGGGACTTGTTGCGCGGATGTCGGCGCAGGTGAGAAGGAACAGACCGTCAAGGCGCTCCTTGGTTCCCACAAAATCGGCAAAACGGCAGATCACGTCCGGGTCGCTCGTGTCCTCTTTCTGCGCGACGCGGCTCATCTCGATGTGCCAGCGCACAAGGAACGCGCAGTACTCGGCCGTCTCGCTGTCAATGCCGAAACTGCGGCAGAAGGCGCGCACTTCGGCCTCCCCCAAAACGCAGTGGTCGCCTCCGCGGCCCTTGGCGATGTCGTGAAAGAGCCCGGCGAGCGTGAGGCGCCAGTTCTCGCGCACTTCGCTCATCACCTGGGTGCAGAGCGGAAACTCGTGCGCGTAGGCCGAGTGACTGAAGCGGCGAAGATACTTCACGACCATGATCGTGTGCTGATCGACCGTGTACGCATGAAAGAGGTCGTGCTGCATCTGGCCCACGATGCGCCGAAAGACAGGAAGGAACCTGCCGAGAATGCCCCAGGTGTTCATGTTCTTGAGACAGTGGTAGGTGCCGTAGTGCTGTCTTAATATCTCCACGAAAAGCGCCTTGTTCTGCGGCGAATTCCTGAACGTGGCGGGCAGACGGTACCGCGCATGCCAGAGCGCGCGGAGCAGGTGCGAAGAGATGAGCTTGAGCTCCTTGTGCTGCGCGTAGACGTAAAAGAGCCGCAGCGCCGCCTGGGGGTCGTTGCGAAAGGCTGTGTCATCGCGGATGTCAAGGGCGTCGCCCCGGGCGATGAAGAGGTCATCGAGCTGCCTGACGGGCGAGGCGTCATCCGCAACCTGCAGCAGGCGCTCTGAGATCGACTGGATGAGGATCGTGCGCAGCTGCACGACGTTCTTGGCGTTGATGTAGTAGCGCTTCATGAGCGCTTCGCTCTCAATGAGTCCGGCGGTCTTCTTGTAGCCGCAGCCCCTGGCAAGCGGCGTCTGTGCGTCAAAGACAAGCCGGTCTTCGTGCCTGCGCGTGAGAAGGTGAAGCCGGATGCGCAGGTCAAAGAGAAAGTTCTGGCATTCGCTCAGGTGATAGGCCTCGATCTGGGTGATGAGGCCGCTTTGGGCGAGTTCGTTCCAGTTGCTGCCGTACCCGGCAACCTTGGCGCACCAGAGAAAAACCTGCAGGTCCCGCAGTCCCCCGGGGCTTTCCTTCAAGTTGGGCTCGAGCGCATAGGGCGTGTCGGCGAACCGTTGGTGCCGCTGGCGCATCTCGAGCATCTTGCGCGAGAAGAACTGCCTCGCATCAAGCCGCTTGATGAAGGCCCGGTAGGTGGACTCGAAAAGCTCCCTGTCGCCCGCAAGGAGCCGGGCTTCGAGAAAGGCCGTGGCGGCGGTGATGTCCTCTTTGGCGATTGCGAGCATCTCGCCCGGCGTGCGCACGCCGCTGCCCACGGTGAGTCCGAGCCCCCAGAGTTCGGTCACAAACTGCTCGACCCGTGCGTCATTCTCGCTCGTGTGGTTCTGCGGCAGCAGAACGAGCACGTCGATGTCCGAATACGGGAACATTTCCGCGCGGCCGTATCCGCCCACTGCAACCAGTGCGCAGGAGCCGGGCAGTCCGCACGATCGGGCGCACTCGGTCACGGTGCGGTCGACAAGCGCCGCGTGGCGCGCGAGATACAGACGGGCCCTGCCGTGCTTCAGAAAGGTCTCGGCATAGGTCTGGCGCAGAATCTGGAACGTACTGGTGCGGTCGTGCTCGGCCATTTGGCAAATCCGGCTCGAAGAAGAATACCCATGAGTTTAATCGCGCCGGGGGCGGCTGTCCGCTATGATGGACGAGGCTCGTTTTCGGAAATCGCGTACAGAAGGAGAAGGCCGTGCTGCTGCAGTATGCCTCTGACTTGCATCTGGAGAATCCGCACAATCTTGAGTATGTGCTGAGTGGCGGAATCAAGCCCTGCGGGGACATCCTCGTGCTTGCAGGGGATCTTGTCTCCCTTGCCCAGCCCGAGGCAGTCGATTCCTTCTGGGAATGGTGCTCGAAGAATTTCCGCGAGACATATGTCATACCCGGAAACCATGAGTTCTACGGGACGGATGCGAGCGTATTCGGCGCGCGCTGGGTGTGGCAGCTGCGGCGCAACGTCAGGTACTGCGAGAACCAGGTCGTGCATCTGGGGCAAACCGATCTGATCCTCTCGACACTTTGGTCAAAGATCAATCCGGCATGGGAGACGGCCTGTCTTGACTGCGTGAACGACTTCTCCCAGATCAAGTGGCAGGGGCATCTGCTCGAGGCGTGCGAGTTCTCGGCCATGCACGAGGCGTGCCTCGCGTTCGTGAAGGGGGCCGTGGCCTCGAGCTGCGCGGCTAGGCGCGTGGTTGCCACGCACTACGTGCCCACCGGCAGGGCCGTGAACGAGCGCTACCGGGGCAGCCCCCTTGAGAGCGCCTTTGTCGCCGAGCTCGGGGAGTGGATTGCTGTGAGTTCCATCGACACCTGGATCTACGGCCACTCGCACGGCAATGTGAACGCCGAAGTGGGCGAAACGGCGATCGTCTGCAACCAGCTTGGCTCGACGGTGAAAAGAATGGCGCCAGGCTGGAGGCCTGACGCCGTGATAGAGGTGTAGCCGCGGCTGGGCCGGATTAGGCTGCGGCCGGGAACGCGGGCTTTTTCCAGCCCTTTACCCACTCGGGAGCCTCGCGTGAGCCGGCGCTCACGGTGAGGATGTCGTAGCCCGTTTCCGTCACGAGCACTTCAAGCTCCCACTGCGCAGACAGGCTCCGGTCCTTGGTGACCACCGTCCAGCCGTCATTGAGATCCATGATGTGGCGGCGGCCGGCGTTGATCATGGGCTCGATCGTGAAGATCATGCCGGGCAGGAATTTTGCCGTGGGCTCGCGCAGCGGATAGTGGCTCACGTGCGGCGCGCCGTGGAACACGCGGCCGATGCCGTGACCGCCGTATTCGCGCACGATGGACAGCCCGAGCGGTTCGCAGAAGTCGTGGATGGCAATGCCGATGTCGTTGAAGCAGTTGCCGGGCTTGACGGCCTCAATGCCCTTCCACATGGCTTCGAAGGTCGCCTCGGAGAGGCGCTTTCCGGCGATCGTGGGCTTGCCGATCAGGTACATGCGGGAGTTGTCGCCGAAGAATTCCCCGTCGGTGATGGTGATGTCGATGTTGACGATGTCGCCGTCCTTGAGCTTTTTCTTGTCGCTCGGAATGCCGTGGCAGATCACGTGATTTACCGAGATGCAGGTGGCGGCAGGGTAGGGCACCATCCCGGGGGGCGCGTAGTGCAGACAGGCCGAGCGGCAGTGCAGCACGTCGTACGTGTACTGCAGCATCAGGTCGTCGAGATACTTCGTTGTGACGCCCGGCTTGACATAGGGCGTGATGAAATCAAGAAGTTCGGAGGCTTTGCGGCCGATCTCGCGCATGCGCGCGATTTCCTCGGCCGAATTGATGGCAATTTTTTCAAACATGAAAGATGACTCGAACAGGTAATAGCAGGTTGCGGGCAAGCGCTGACAGAAGAGTGTTTTTTCGGCGCCTCCCGACTGTGGCCTGAGACAATACCACAAGAAAGAAACCGAGGAGTCCGGAAGTAGCCGCAAAGCGGGGCATATTTGTCAGGCTCTTGGCTACAATAGGGATATCGTTATAGCAGTATTCCGTAACATTGCAAGGACTTTTTTTATGAAGATTCTGATTCCCATTGACAAGAGCAAGAACAGTACTTATGCACTGATTTTTGCTTCTTCGATTGCTGCGGTCTCAAAAAGAGAGCTTGAGATCGAGATCGTCACCGTGCTCAACAAGCTCATGAAGAAAAAAGGCGGCGTTATGGCGCTGCAGGCGCTCTCTGGCCTGGGCGTGCAGATGCAGAATCTCAATCTGGATAAGCCCACTGACGAGTTCTTTGCCGAGGCGCTCGAGTACTTCAAGGAACCCCGCGAAGGCGTCAAGGTCACCACGAAGATTCTTTACGGCAA
>DNLN01000061.1 GCA_003488465.1 Sutterella sp.
TCGGCGTCGCCTTCAATGCGGCGCGCGAGGAGCTGCCCAGAGTCAAGCTGCTCATGCCCGACAACACGCACCCGACGGCCGCGGGCTCATACCTCATGGGCTCGGTCGTCTATGCCTCGCTCTACAAGAGGGATCCTGCGGACGCCGTGGGCTTTGAGGGCGGCTGCGAAAAGCCCCTGCCCGAATCGCTTCGCAAGCGCCTGCACGCGATCGCCTGGAAGAGCGTCAGGTCCTGGTACGGCTGGTAGCCCGGGTTTTGACTCATGACCAAGGACGGCATCCTATGACTGACTCGAATCGAACACTGCGCTTTTCCGTGATCGGCGACAGCATCTGCAGTTTCGCCGGGAGCATCCCCGAGGGCAACAAGATCTACTACACCGGGCAGAACTCAGGCGTTGCGAGCGCTTCGCAGATGTGGTGGAGCGTGCTCTCCCGCGAGCTCTCGCTCGAACCTCTTCTCATCCAGGCATGGTCGGGCAGCACGGTCACCGAGGGCGTGCGCGATCCTGCGGTCTACCGGCCGGCCAGCGATCCGCGGTGCTGCCAGTGCCTGCACCGGGGCGAGACCGAGCCCGACGTGATCCTCATTGCAATGGGCGTGAACGACTACTCGTACGGTGCGCCGATCGGCTCATGGGACGGCAGAACGCCGCTTGCCGGGGATGCATCGACCTTCCGCTCGGCCTACGGCACGATGCTCGAGCGCATCCATGAGCGCTATCCGTTTGCGCTCACGGTGTGCCTGACGCCATGGTTCATGCAGCGCGGCCGCGACACGGGCGCGTGTTACGTGAACGAGCCCTGGGGGCTCACGGCCGAAGACTACGGGCGCGCGGTCACGGAGGTTGCGCATCTGCTCGGCGCTCCGGTGATCGACGCAACGCACATCGGATTCACGCGCTGGAACTTTTATGCCGCGGACGGCAGCCGCTACTGCGAGGACACGCCGGCGCGCCCGACCCACCCCAACGCGCGCGGTCAGCGCGTGATGGGGCTTGCGGTTGCCAGGGCCCTTGCTCCCCTGCTGCCCGGGACTTAACCAGAAATTCTTTTTCTACAACCCAAGGGAGGCTTTTCACATGACAATTCCCATCATAGCGGCCGCGATCATCACGGTCATCGTCGGGTATCTGCTCATGAAGCGGTATCCGGTGCACATGCTGCTTTTGCTGGCAGGTCTGCTCATCATCGCGATCGCCATCGCGTGCGGCGTGCACAACATCCTGCCCAAGGGCACGAAGTCCACGGGCTTCATCTGGTTTGACCTGGTCGAACTCATTCACGCAATCACCAAGAAGCAGCTCGTGGGCGTGGGCCTGATCATCATGGCCTGCGGCGGCTTTGCCGGGTACATGAGCCAGATCGGCGCCTCGAACGCGCTCGTCAATCTGTGCGCCGAGCCGCTGCGCCGCCTGAAGAGCCCGTATCTCGTGCTGGCGCTCGCCTATCTCATCGGCCAGTCGATCAACCTCGTGATCGTCTCGGCGGCAGGCCTTGTCATGCTGCTGATGGTCGCCTTCTATCCGATTCTCACGCGCGTCGGAGTCTCCAAGGCGTCGGCCGCCTCGGCAATCGTGCTGTGCACCGGCATTGCCGCTGGTCCGCTCTTTGGCACGCAGCAGCTTGCCGCCAAGATCGCGGGCCTTGACTCGATGGTCTACTTCGTCAACTGGCAGATCGTCGCCGCGTTCCCGGCCTACATCGCCTGCGCCGTGGCGCTGTACTTCTCGCAGAAGTACTTTGACACCAAGAACAACGACATCCTCGAGGAAGCCCAGGAAGCCAAGCAGCAGACTCCGCGCGAGTGCCCGCGCTGGTACGCAATCTTCCCGTTCGTGCCCATCGTGCTGCTCTTCGTGTTCAGCAAGTTCGGCATTTCCGGAATCAAGCTCGGCACGACGAGCGCGCTGATGCTCACCTGGCTCGTGGTTGCGCTGATCGAACTGATCCGCCTGCGCGACGTGAAGAAGGTCTTCACGGACTGCACGGTGTTCTTCAAGAAGATGGGCGCGCTCTTTGGCGGCGTCGTGGCGCTCGTGATCTGCGCCGAAGTGTTCGCCAGCGGCCTGCGCATCTCCGGCCTGATCAACGCCGTGATCAGCGGCGCCAAGGGCATGGGGCTTGATGTTGTCGGCATGACGGGCGTGCTCTCGGGGCTGGTCGGGTTGGTCACGTTCCTCACCGGCTCGGGCGTGGGCGCCTTCTCGGCCTTCGGCAGCCTCTCGGTTGACATCGCCCAGCAGATGAACGGCGTGCTGCCCGCAATGCTCGTGCCGATGCACCTGGCTAGCAGCGTGTTCCGCGCCATGTCGCCCGTTGCCGGCTGCCTGATTGCCGCCGCGCTCATCGCGGGCGTGAGCCCGATGAGCATCGCCAAGCGCACGGCGATCCCCGTGTTCGTCACGTTCATCGTCATCTTCGGCGTGAACATGGCGGTCAACATGTAGGGGCAATGCGTCGGAGGTCCGCAGGGGACGTCAAATGACGCAACTGCGGACACCTTGAGGGGCGCGCTGGAGTCCACT
>DNLN01000054.1 GCA_003488465.1 Sutterella sp.
CGCCGCATGGCTTCTTGCAAGGACCTTCTGGCCCGGGCCTCTCACAATGGTGCTTGCCCGCGGGGAGCGCTGCGGCACGTTCGTCACGGGCGGCCAGGACACGGTCGCCATCCGCTGCCCGTCGCACCCCTGGGTGCAGGCTCTGCTCTCGGAGATCAGCGGCAGCACCATGAAGGGCTTCACCGCTCCGAGCTGCAACACGTTCGGGCGGATCTCGCCGACAAGCGCCGAACACGTGCTCGCCGATCTCGGCGTGAAGCCCGCCGGCAAGCTCGACTACGTGCTTGACGGCGGACGGTGCGAGGTGGGCGTCGAGTCCACGATCCTCGACCTCTCCGGCGATCACCCACAAATCCTCCGTCACGGAGCCGTCACACGGGAGATGCTTCAGGAGGCGCTCGGCGTGCCGGTGCCCGATGCGGGCGCAGCCGCCCCGAGGGTTCCCGGAACGCTCAAAAGCCACTACGCGCCAGCGACCAGGCTCGAACTCGTGCCTGGAGCGCATTTTGCGGGCCGCATCCGTGAGCTCTCGGGCATGAAGCTTGCCGTCATGGCCTCCGAAGAGCGTCTCGCGGCTCTTCCCGACAATGTCGTCCTCGCCCTCAGGGCGCCCGCGGGAGCCGCTCCCTATGCAAGCTTTCTCTACGAAGCCCTGCATGAGCTCGACCGGGCCGGAGCCGAACGCATCCTCATCGAGCAGCCGCCCCGGGATCCCGCCTGGGCCGCCGTCAACGACCGTCTGGGACGGGCTTCGGCCTGAATGCGCCATGAATGAAGCAAAGCGTCTGGCGCCGGTCGGCGTACTCGATTCGGGACTTGGGGGGCTTTCCATCATGCGGGCCCTGAGGGCCCGTCTGCCGCATGAGAACTTTCTCTTTGCCGGGGACTGCGGCCACGCCCCCTGGGGCGACCGCGACTACGCATTCATCCAGGATCGCTGCCACTCGATCTGCAGCTTTCTGCTCGAGCAGGGCGCAAAGGCGATCGTGCTTGCCTGCAACACCGCGACCGCCGAGGCCGCCGACTATCTGAGAAGCTTCATTGCGGTGCCGATCATCGGCGTCGAGCCCGCCGTAAAGCCCGCCGCACGCACCTCAAGCACCCGGCGGGTCGGAGTCCTCGCCACGACGCGCACCATCACGAGCCGCCGCTACCGAATGCTGCTCGAGCGTTTTGCCGAAGGCACGGTCGTCATCTCCCGGGGTGCGCCGGGGCTCATGGAATGCGTCGAGCGCGGCGAGTTCGCTTCGCCTGAAACCAAGGCCCTCATCGGCCTGTACCTCAAGCCGATGCTCGAGCAGGGCATCGACACGCTGGTGCTCGGCTGCACGCACTACCCGTTCCTTACGGATGCGATCCGCGAGGTTGCGGGCGATCACCCGCTCACGATCATCGAGCCGGGCCCCGCCGTTGCGGCCGTTCTGGAAATGCGGCTCAAGGAAATCGACGCCCTCAGCCCGAGTTGCGAGCCGGGCTGGGAGCGCTTCTTCATCGCGGACGCGAAGAACCACGAAAAGGTTTTGAAAACGCTCTGGCAGGGTGCCTCTACGCCCGAAGAGCTAAGGGCTTAGCGTCCTCGCCGGCGACGTACGGCATCATCTTCTCGCGCAGCTGATCGGGAATGGGGTGCGCATGAAGCTCGCCCTCGCCGCTTGCGCACACCATCGTCTCGGCCATCTTGAGCCGCAGCTGGCCGCTGCACTCAAGCGTCATCGCCAGCCGGATCGAACTCACCCCAAGCCGCTCGATCCAGAGCTTGGCGATGCACTCGTCACCCGGTCTGGAGGGACTCACGAAGTCGCATCGGATTCCCACCACGGGCAGCCCCACTCCGTGCCGGAAAAGCTCCATAAACGGAATATTGACCACCTGGCGAAAGAAATCCTCCACGACGCCATTGAAGATCGTGAAGTACTGGGGGTGGAAGACGATTCCTGCCGGATCGCAGTGGGCAAAGCGAATGAGGACGGGGGTTTCGAATATCTTGTGCATGGGAGGCGATTCCTTTTCGCGCATTATCGGCCAGTTTTGCGCCGAGCGCGAACCGGGAGCCGATCCGCCATCCGGATGCTTCGGTCCCATGCGGGCGGCGTTTGCGCTATTCTTTGCGCGAATAACCCTTTGGAGAAAATCCCCGATGGCTGATGTGAATCCCGTGCTCCGTGCCCTGCTCACCCGCCGCAGTTTGAAGCCCAAGCTTCTGCGCGATCCGGCGCCCGACCTTCCCACGCTTCAGGCCTGCGCCCGGGCAGCGCTTCGCGCGCCAAACCGAGACAATCTCCCCGTCTGCCGCTTCATGCTCATCGACGAGCCGGCTCGAGACAAGCTCTCGGAGCTCTTTCGCGAAGCGAGCCTAAGGAAGGGAGCCGATGCGGAAAAGGCCGACCGCAGGGCGAGCAAGGCAAAGAAGGGGCCGATGCTTGTTGCCTTTGTGACAAAACTTGACGCGAACGCCGAAGCAAGCGCCGACGAGCAGCTCATCGCGGCCGGCGCCGCGCTCGAAAACTTTCTTCTTGCCCTCGGATCCTTCGGCTACGGCGCCATCGTGCTCTCGGACAGCAATCGGGATGATCCGCAGCTCAAGGCTGCGTTGGGGCTGGACTCGGCTGAAACGCTTGCCGGCTGGATCACCATCGGCACGCCAGCCCAAACCGATCCTCAGCCCGAGAGCCGCGACGGAATGATCTCGGTCTGGAGATAGCAGCCGCCGCAGTGACGCCTTGGCCAAGCCGGCTCAGGCTTGCCTCGCGCTCACCGAACTGCAGAGCGGCTGCCGGACGAAGCCAGTTCCTGGTTCAGCCGTTCGGCCTTGCGCCTAAGCGCCGCAAAAATCGGCTCCCGAACCTGCACCGGAATGTGGCGGGACAGCCGTTCGGCCTCCCCGACGGCGTCCGGGGTTCTGCTGGAGAGCTCCGTCAGGATTCTGCGCACGCGTCCCTCTCCCAGGCCGCCCCTGCGGCCCGAAGAGACGAACTGCCGCACGCCGATCTCCTCAATGCGGTAGTGCCGGTTCTTGTCATGCACTCCCATGGCGAGCGAGAGTTTTTGCTGCTGCAGCTGCCCGGAGGCGACAAGCGGCGCTGCCGAGAGAATGTCGTACAGCGGCGCGAGCCGATAGCGGCCGCCCCCCAAGTGCAAGATCGAAAAATTCTTGGCATGCCCGTCAATGGCATCCATCATCCAGAACAGCGCCTGCGCCCGAAAGAACGTCTCCAGATCCTCCTGCGCCATGATGGATCCCTGAAGCAGCGCCATGCACTCGCGCATCCCCGGCCCCGCGTCCTTTTCGTACTTCTGCTCCGGCCTGACCGAAAGTGCCTGGCAGAAATCTTCCGCAAAAAGCCGTCTGACGCGCCCGTCCTCACCGATCCTCCGGTCAAATCTGGCAACCACAAGCGCCTTGCGGCCGGCAAAATCCCTAAGCTCGGCCTCGGCGGCCGCAATGCCATAGAGCCTGCAGAGCAGCAGGCACAGCCATTCGTTTTCGCAGCTTAAGGAAAGGTCGATTCCGTCCTGCGACAGAATGCCGAGCGGAACCTTCAGAATATGGGTTGAGGGCGTGGCGCCCTGAGGCAGGAACCAACCGCCATTTCTCAGCAAAAGGGAGGTCTTTGACTGGGCTCCTGAAACGGACAGCCTGAAATCCTCGTCCCGAACCAGCCCGAGCGGATAGGTTCCGAGCCGTGCAAGCTTTCTGCCGATCTCCTGATCCGAGATGGGCTGGGCTGCCTGCTCGCCGTCCGTCGGCAAAACCGCATCCGAAGGCAGGAACTGCAACGCGCCGATGCAGTCTCTTCCCAATGCGGCAAGCAGGGAAAAATCATCGGCCGCCGGCAGTTCCAGCTCCTGCGCAATTCTTCTTGCCGCATCGGCATCCGGGAGCAGATTGCTGACAAAGGCCCGCACGCAGGCTCCGGAATAGGGCTCGGCGCGCAGCGGCATTGAATAGGAAATTTCCGTCGCATCCTGCGCATGGAGCCAGGCCGGATCGTAGGAAAAGACAGCCTTGCCGGTTTTCTCCTCGCTAAGCCTTCCCACTGGGCGGCCTTCATAAAGTAGCGGCAAGGAAACTTGCGACTTCAGTTGCGAGAGGAATTGCCGCGGAAACCATGTAAAATGACACCATCAACTCGAGCGGGGAATGTTGGTCGAAATTGTATT
>DNLN01000082.1 GCA_003488465.1 Sutterella sp.
CGCCGGCAAGAAACTCCCTGTGCCCGGCAAGATGCGGTTCAGCGGCCTTGGGGTCGGGAATCGAAACGTAAAGCAGAAACTGCATTTGAATACTCCTTAAGTGTTTGTCCGTTGCGTGAATCAGGCGGCTTTTGCGATCGCTTCGCAAAGGCGCCTGGCGTGATCGGCGGCGATCGCGCGGGCGGCGGCGAGCCTGGCCGGATCCGCGTCTCCCGGCACGAACGAGATGCCTGCGCTGTAAACGAGCGGCTGCAGCTGCATGCCGGTGAGTTTTGCCGTGACCGCAAACGGCGCCATCAGCTCGTCCATCGTCTTGCCCATGAAGCCTTCGTGCGTGTAGGCGGCCTCGGGAGCCCCGGCGGTGAAGGACAGGATGAGCTTCTTGCCGACGAGCGCCTTGCCCTTGGAGCCGTGCGAGAAGCCGTGGGTGAAGGTGTCCTCGAGCCACTTCTTCATGAGTGCAGGAACGCTGTACCAGTAGAGGGGAAACTGCCAGACGATGACATCGGCGGCAACGAGCGCCTGCTGCTCGGCCGCCACATCGATGCGAAAGTCCGGGTACAGCGCGTCAAGCCTGCGGATCTGCGCCTGCGGGAGCTCCTTAGCGATTTGCTCGAGAATGGCGCTGTTGGCAACGGATTGGGAGAGGGCCGGGTGGCCGGAAATGACAAGAACTTGCGTCATGGTGTTTGCTCCTATTGAATAAGAAGAAGATTATCGCGCCGAGGCGATGGATTCTCCTGCGATGAGGCCGCTTGCGAACACGTCGCAAAGCCGCGTCGTGACCGAGCCGCTTGCGGCGCCTGCGGCATAAAGTCCGGGGATCGGCTCGTCGGTGCTTGCCGAGAGCACCTGCATGCGGGTGTTCACTTCGAGCCCGCCCTCGGTCTTGAAGGCGAGCGGGTAGTGCGCAGCCGAAAGATGTAGGGGGCCTTGAGCGCGCGAAAGAGCTTGTCGGTGCGGCCGAATTCGCTGTCCCTGCGCTTGGCGGCGTCGGCATTGATCCGGGCGATCGTGGCCTTCAGGCCCCGCGCGTCTACGCCAGCCTTCGCGGCGAGCTCTTCGGCTGTGCGGGCTTTGAACAGGCCGCCTTGCGCAAGCGCCTTTTCAAACTCCAGTTCATCGTGGTAGTGGCCGCGGAAGGTCGCCTCGTCAAAGAGCACGTAGCCGGGCTCGCTCCCCAGGGCGAAAAGCCTCAGGGCGCAGCCGCTGTAGCGGGCGGCCTTTTCGTTGATGAAGCGCCGTCCGTTCTTTCTCACAAGGTACGCCGTAGCGCCGTCCAGCATCAGCCAGGACACCGCGGGAGTTCCCTTGGCGGGGCCCGCCCAGAACTTGGGCACGGATTCCATGTCTTCGAGCGCAGCGCCCGCGGCCTTGCCCATGAGAATGCCGTCGCCCGTGTGGTCCGCAGGCAGATCGCCTTCAAAGGAAAAGCCGCGCTTTGCGGTAGACCAGTAGCGCTTGTAGCGCTGCATGAGGGCCGGGCTGTTGATGAAGCCCCCGGTCGCAAGAAGGACGGCCTGCGCGCGCAAAGCCCCTTCGGCGCCCTTGTTGTCGACGTAGCGGACGCCCTTCACCGCGCCGTCCTCGACGATGAGTGCCGTGGCGCGCGTTCTGTTCATGAGCTTCACGCCGGCTTCCCTGAGCCTTGCGACCAGGGCGGTGGCGATTTTCGTCATGGAGCCGGGGCGCGAGGAGAGCAGGAACGGCAGCGCGGGATTCACAGGGAAGAACTCCGCGCCCATGCTGCGCACGAAGGCGATCACGTCGGCGGCGCGCATGGCGCAGGACCGGAGTACGTCCGGATTGTGCTTGGCAACGCCGTAGTAGACGGGCGAGTTCATCTGGTTGTCGCGCACCTTGGAGAGCGGCTCGTCGATGACGCCCCGCTCGATGAGCTTCCAGTAGTCCTCAGCCGAAATCGGCAGATTCTGCGGCAGGTCCTTGTGAAGCGGAGTGCGGAACGTCGCGAAGTGCCCGGTCGAGAGCACGCCGTCGCCGCCCGTCCAGAGGCGCTTTTCAAGAATGACGACCGTCAACCCCCTGCGGGCGGCCGTGAGCGCGGCCGTGAGGCCCGCCATGCCGGCCCCGCAGACGATGAGGTCTGCATCGAGCGGGGCGGGTGCCGCCGACGGAGCGGTGATTGTTCCGGCCGCTAGGCCCATTGCGGCGCTGCGGATGAGCGCTCTTCTCGAAATGTGATCAAACATGTGAATTCCTTCTCGTAAGTTGGTGACATTTTGAGTTAAATCTTGGTTGGAATCTTCAATTTTCTGATCTAAAAATGGTGAAAAACGATTTCTTTCGATTGGATAAGGCTATTTCCTTGAAGCCGCCTTCTAAAATGCGGAGAACAAGAACACAAACGGATCCTCATGAACCATGACCGAACTCAGCATGCAGCGGCTCGCCGAGCGGATCGCCCGACACAATCCCCGCTCCCAGATTCTCAAAACGGCAGTTCCCGGGCTCTCGCTTTATCGGCGCGAGAGCGACGAGACGATCGATACGGACAGCGGCCAGATGATGGTTTCGCTGATTGCGCAGGGAGCCAAGAGCACGCGGATCGGCGGCCTCGAGCGGCTCTATCGAGCGGGGCAGTGCCTGGCCTGCGCGCTTGCCGTTCCGGCTGTCTTTCATACGGTCGGGGCAAGTTCCGAGCGCCCGTTTCTCTCAGTTTCGATGCGGATTGATCCGGCCGTCATCGCTGATATCGGCTCTGCGCTTGCCCTCGGCAGCGGCCCGTCGGATCAAGCCGATCAGACCGTGAGCGTGTTTGAACCCGATCCGGATCTTGCCGAGGCATTCCTGCGGCTCGTGCAGTGCCTTGAGAGCGAGACGGACTGCAGGATCCTTGCTCCGCTCGTCACGCGGGAGATTCACTATCGGCTGCTGCTTTCGCCCTGCGGCGCTGCGCTTCGGGCCGGCGTTTCCGCGGGTTCCGCGAACAGCGCGATCCTTGGCGTGATCTCGCGGATCAAGCGCACGTACGCCGACCTGCCTTCCATGGATGATCTTGCGCGGGAGGCGCATATGTCCCCGTCGGTCTTTCGCAGGCAGTTTCACGTGCTGACGGGTTTGAGCCCCCTGCAGTTCGTCCGCAGACTGC
>DNLN01000218.1 GCA_003488465.1 Sutterella sp.
CGTCCCCTGGGTCGCGATCTTCGGCCTAGAGATGGCGCTTTACGTGCTGTGGTTCACGGGGACAGCCGGCTGGCCTGCGGCGGGCTCTATCGCCGTGTGGCTTCTCGGATCCTTCCTGTTCATTCTGGCCTTTGCTGCCTTTGCCCTGATGGCAACGTCCCTTGCGCCGAGCTGGATCCTCGCCATGAGCGCGGCGATCTGCTACTGCGCCCCGATCTTCCCCTACACGGGCTTTTCGTACCCGCTCGAGTCGATGGATGCGGCCGCGCAGGTGCTCTCGGCCATCTTCCCGCTCACGTGGCTGCTTGAGCTGCACTCGGCCGTGCTCTCAATCGGCGCTCCGTTTGGTGCCGAAGCGAAGATCCTCGCAGTTCTCGGGCTGCTCATCGCGGTGCCCGCAGCGATCGGAGCCGCCGTCTGGCACCTCAGGATGCCGCGGCTTCTGGCCGCTGAAAAGAAAAAGGCCGCCTCGCCCCTTCCTGACGAAGCCCCCGTTGATGGGTTCTTTGCCATTGGGCTTGCAGCCATCAAAAGAGCGCTTCTTAACAGGGACACGTTCCTCATCTTCTCTGGGGCCGTCGCCTTTTACCTTGTGTTCTACGCCTGGCCCTATGCGAACCAGAGCATTACGGACGTGCCCACGGCGATCGTCGATCTGGACCGCTCGCCGCTCTCGCGCCGGATCATCATGAAGCTCGACTCGTGCGCGGCGGTGAACGTAAAGGCGGTCGAAGCCAATCCCGCAGCGGCCCGGGCGCTCTACGAGGCGCAGCGCGTCTCCGGCGTGATCACGATCGAGAGCGGATTTGAAGAGGACCTGCTTGCCGGCCGGCACAGCGCTCTGTCGCTCACGGCCTCCGGCACCTACCCCGTCAAGGGCCGGGCCCTGCAGGCGGCCATGCTGGGCGTTGTGCAGGAGGTTGCCGCCGAAGTAGCGGCCGCGAACCTGCTTCGCGCCGGCGCCGATGCGGCAACCATCCTCAAGGTGGCGGCCTCGCCCGCCTCCTTTGCCGCAGAAAACCGCTTCAACACGATCTCGGGCTACGCAACCTACATCGTCCCGTTCGTCGTGCCGATCATCCTGCAGGCCGTGCTGCTCACGGGCATCATCCTCTCCTTGGGCGGCTGGATCAGCGAAAAGAGAAAGAACGGCATTGCGCTTGCGGTGCTCGGCACGGACAAGGGGTTCTGGGGCCTGTTCTTCGGATTCTGGCTCTACGCCATGCTATGGATGGGCTATGCCCAAGGCTGGGATTTCCTCCTCTTTGACTTCCCAACCGGCGGCAACCCGGCGGCAAGCCTCGTGATCAGCGCGCTCTTTGCGGCCTGCATCGTCGGCATCGGCATGACGATGACGCTCATCATGAACACCAACGCCTACGGGGCGCAGTTCATGGTCATGATCTCGGCCCCCTCGGTGTTCCTTGCGGGCGTCGTGTTCCCCGCCGAGTGCTTCTATGCGCCCGCGAAAATCGTCTCGCTGCTGCTTCCCAGCACCCACGCCATGCTCGGACTCGTCTCGGCCGCCCAGAACGACGCGTCCACGGGCATTCTGATGCCGCACATCGCCGCCCTTGCCGTCATGGCCGCCGCGCTGGCCTGTTCGGCGTACCTGCTCAGCGTCAGGCGCGGGCGCGAGCGCGGACTGCGCTGACACACAAGCCTGTTCCAGCCAATTTTCGTCCGCACGTTTCGCTCCCTTTGTCCTTAGCAGCCTTCGTCCATGGCGCACACGGCTAGCCAAACACGGAGCATCCTCTTGACAATCGTTCGATATCGAACTATTATTCCGCTCCATGAAAGAGAACATGATTGCTTTTTTCAGCGGCAGGCTCGTGGATTTTGCAAATCGCTTCATCGCCGCAGAACTTGTCCGCCACGGCGTTGAGGGCATCGTCCCCAGCCACGGCGACATCCTGTGCGCGCTGTACGAGAAGGATGGTCTGGCGATTTCGGAAATCGCAAGGCGCACCCACCGCACCAAGTCCACGGTTTGCGTTCTTGCCGGAAAACTTGAGCAAAACGGGTACGTAGAGCGCCGTCCTGACCCGCAGGACCGCCGCGCGATCGGCCTTTGGCTCACCGACAAGGGCAAGGCCGCAAAGCCCGTTTTCAAAAGCATCAGCGCCGCTCTTTGCGAAAAGGTCGAAGAGAACCTCTCCCCCGAAGAGGCCCTCGTCCTGAACAGTCTGCTCGCCCGCGTGGTGAACGGCTGGAAGGATTAGTTCGAGATATTTTTTGTTTTATTCGTTTGATGGCGAACGTTTTCGCCAAGACAGGAGGAATCAAAATGACTGAATCGTTCAAGCTTGAACACATCGACATGACCGCCCCGCGCACCGAACTGCACAATCTGCTCGGGCTCACGGGCTGCGAAGTGTCCGTCAACAACCTGCCCGCCGGCGCCGCCGTGCCCTTCGTGCACAGCCACAAGCAGAACGAGGAGCTCTATGCCGTTCTGGCCGGCAAGGGCGAGCTCTACATCGACGGCAAGGTCGTCGAACTGAAGGCGGGCGACTGGTTCCGCATCGATCCCGAAGGCCGCCGCGCGATCCGCGCCGCCGCCGACAGCTCCCTCACGACGATCTGCATCCAGACGCGCAAGGGCAGCCTCCAGGGCTTCACGATGACCGACGGTGTCGTGCTCGAGGAAAAAGCTCCCTGGCACTGACCGGACAATCGCCGAACCAAACGGATCGGCGATCTGGCAAATGCAAAAAAACGCCGCGGCTTTTCGGGCTGCGGCGTTTTTTGCATCTGTTCCCTGCCCTTTGCCTGCCGGCAAGGGGCGGGAGCACTTCAGAGGGCCTGCACTACTTCTTGAGGCCGTTCTTCAGAACCGGCAGAGCCTCGCGCACGAGGAACAGCGCCAGGATGAAGAGGATTCCGGCAAGCGTGGCCTGCAGGCCGGGGCCGTACATGTCGCCCGCGCCAGCGCAGAGGACCTTCACCTTGGCGCAGAACGTGATGAGCAGCGAGCTCAGCGTCACGATCAGCATGAAGATCATCGGGAACACCAGCATGCGGTGATTGCGGGCGGCGTTCTTCAGCCAGGAGGCGACGGCCAGCAGCGCAAGGCCTGCGAGCAGCTGGTTGGCGGCGCCAAAGAGCGGCCAGACCTTGGACCAGCCCGTCATGCCGAACGCGATGCCGAGCACCACGGCGATCAGAGTCGAGAAG
>DNLN01000045.1 GCA_003488465.1 Sutterella sp.
TTTTTCACGGCAATTCGGGACGTCAGGCTACGTTTGCCGCCGCGCCGCCAGAGGCTTCCTGCCCGTGCAGAATATCCTCTCCGTACAGAACAAGATCGTCAGGCAGCAATTCTGCGTAAAGGGCTTTTTCCGGCGCTCGCGCGGTCCTCACAGCGATGCGCACGCCGGGGTTCATGTCACGAAGAGCTGTGATGATCTCCCGTCCCTTTTCAAACGGCACACCGGAAAGGACGGCGAGGGTCGTCCTATCGATGTCTGCCTGCTCGATACGACTTCGCTCCGATGTCCTGCCCTCGATCACGCAGATGGCCTGCCCGCCCAGTCTCTCTGACAATTCCGGATTCTCGGTCAAGAATGTCACAGGCATGCCGGCATGAGACAAAGTCCCGGCCAACTCCATAGCCGCATTGTCGTCACCGACAATGAGTATCTGACTCGGGAGAACTTTCTCGACTGAATCACTTTTTTGCTCAGAAGCGTGCCGGCTCGCACTGCTGCGGGCCCAAGTTGAACGCTCAAGTAAAAACCGGTAGACCGGCTCGACCACTGCGTACATCAGAGGATTGAGCGCAATGGAAAAAATAGACGCAGCAACGATCATGCTCAGAACATCAGCATCGACCATCCGAAGAGCGATGCCTTGTCCGACCAGGATGTATGAGAATTCGCCGATCTGCGAAAGGCACGCTCCGATCGTCATGCTCGTCCTGAGCGGATATCTCAGGACGAGAACGGCGAAGGCGGCAATCATGGCATTGCCAATCATGACGATTCCCAGCACGCAGAGCACATTGAAAGGCTGCTCAAGAAGCACGTGCCAATCCAGCATCATTCCGACGCTCACGAAAAAGAGCACGGAAAACGCATCCCTCATCGACAGGGAATCCTTCGTCGCTCTCCGGGCAAACCTCGTCTCCTGAACAATGACTCCGGCGAAGAAGGCCCCCAGGGCGAAACTCACCTCAAACACCGCGGCGGCTACGAATGCAATGCAGATGGCGCAGGCCAGGATCGCAAGCGTAAAGAGTTCCTGAGACTTGGTGTCCACGATCCACTGCAGCAAAATCGGAATCAGCCTGCGCCCCACGATCAGCATGAGGACGATGAAAGTCATGACGCGCAACAGCGTTTTGCCGATTGTCCACGCAATATCTTCGCCGCTTAGAGACGCGCCAGCGTTCACACCGAGGATTTCAGCAATCGGCGGCAACAAAACCAAAATCACGACGGTTGCAATATCCTGGAAGATCAGCCAGCCCACTGCAATCTGACCTTCCAGAGAAGTAAGCTTGCCGCGCAGTTCAAGAGCCTTGAGCAGCACAACCGTCGATGCGCACGACAGGCTCAGGCCGAAGATGAGCGAACTTGCCACCGACCAGTCCCAGACAAAGAATGCGAAGCATCCCCAAATCGCCACCGCCGAGACCATCTGCATCAACGCTCCGGGCACTGCGATCGCTTTGACCCGCATCAGATCCCTGATGGAGAAATGCAACCCGACACCAAACATCAGCAGCATGACGCCAATTTCGGCAAGTTGGCTCGCCAGCCACATGTCAGCCTGAACAAACTTCGTATAAGGACCGGCGACGATACCGGCGACCAGATAGCCCACGAGCGGGGGGCTCTTGAGCTTTTCGGCCATGTAACCGAACACCAAGGCGAGCCCAAAAGCTAAGGAAAAAGTAGTGATGAGGGGCAGGGATGCATGCATGTCAAATCAAGCTGTGTCAGGAGCCGTAGCGCTCTTCTTTGATCTCTTTTTAGTCCTCTTGCTCGGCAATCGGCAGGTACTGCTGACGGATCACATTGGCAAGCTGCTCGGCGACCAACTGGTAATCAAGCAGGACAATGTTCGCCGACGTCTCATCAGCAAAATGTTTTCTGTCCTCTTCATTGTCCACACGCACGACGATGAAGACATTGGGATTGAGTTGCCGGATCTTCTGGATCGCATCGCCGCCCTCTATGAAGTGCAACCCGGAAATCAGCACGACGCGAGCATTTTCAATATGAGCATTAGCGAGCGTTCCCCGGTCGGTCATTTTCCCTTCCACTGCAGTGAACGATGCGGCACGCAGCCGATCAGCCTGCGGCTGGTCCGGCGCAATGCACACGACAGGCAGTCCAGCTTTCATGAAGTCTCCGGCAAGGCTCTCAGAAACCTCATCGCCGCACTGCAGGACAAGCTGGCTGAGCGGCTCTTTTCTAGGCTTTCGCGATCTGTGAGGATCGTCCCGCATTGCTGCCGCTCGCGCCCAGGAGAACGTCTGCTGCAGGTGTCTGCTAAGGGGAGCGATGGCAGCAAACATGCAGGGATTTAAAGCAATCGAAAGAATCGATGCGGCCACGATGAGACTCATCATCTCCGAGCCGACCATTTTCAGGGAAATGCCCTGGGCGGCAAGAATGTAAGAAAACTCGCCGATCTGTGCGAGAGAAGCACCGATCGTCAGACTCGAATGAAGCGGATATTTGAGGGAGTTCACAAGGACAATCGCCACAATGGACTTGCCCACCATGATGATGAGCAGGACGCACAACACGGTAAGTGGCCGCTCGATCAGGACATGCCAGTCAAGCATCATGCCAACGCCCACGAAGAACAAAACGGCAAATGCGTCCTGAAGCGAAAGCGAATCGACGGCAGCACGCTTGGCAAATTTGCTCTCCTGCATCACCACGCCGGCAAAGAAGGCGCCCAGAGCAAAACTCACTTCAAAAATGGCCGATGCTAAAAACGCAATTCCGATCGCACAGGCAAGAATCGACAAGGTGAAGAGTTCGCGCGAGCCCGTCTTGATCACAAGCTGCAGCCCCAGAGGGATGAGCCTGCGCCCTACAAGCAGCATGAGCGCAATGAACGCCACAACGCGAAACACCGTCTCGCCAATCTTGAACACAATGGCCTGCCATCCCAACGGCTCTGCACTGCCAATGCCAAGGATTTCGGCAACGGGGGGCAACATAACAAGGATCACGACCGTTGCGATGTCCTCGACCACCAGCCATCCCACGGCGATCTGACCGTCCGGAGAATTGAGCTTGCCGCGCAGTTCGAGCGCCTTGAGCAACACCACCGTAGATGCACACGACAGGCTGAGACCGAAGACCAGCGCGCTGGCAATCGACCAGTTCCACACGTAAAACGCAAACACACAGCCGAGAACCGTAGCTATCGCCATCTGAAGCACTGCTCCCGGAACTGCCACGCTTTTCACGCGCATCAAATCACGGACGGAAAAGTGAAGACCGACTCCAAACATCAGCAGCATGACGCCGATTTCAGAAAGCTGACTCGCGAGCCACAGATCGGCAACCGGCCCCCACGTGTAGGGGCCCACGGCAATGCCGGCAAACAGATAGCCAACAAGAGGAGGACTCTTCAGCCGTTCCGCAATGTAACCGAACACCAGCGCCAGACCGAACGCAAGTGCAAATGTTGTAATCAGGGGAAGAGATGCATGCATTCTGACGACTGACCGGGAAACTTGAGTATCAAACTGCGCTGGACAAAGGCAAACGAACTTTTGGGCAGCGTAGCTAATCATGTACAGGCAAAGGAGCAAACACACAACCGACCGTTCGCACCTTCGCCCTGTTTTGTTATGAATTATGCGCGAGGAATTCGGGTTTTCCTAGGGGAAAATCTAAAAATAATGTCTCAGTCCACACTATCGGTTCGGCCATGCCTCGTCGGGGAGCAAAATTCCGGGGTTCATGATTCCCTTGGGATCCAGAGCCTTCTTGATCGCCACCATCACGGCCAATTCCGCCGGATTCTTCAGTTTGAGAAAATGGGCCCGCTTCAGCCTGCCGATACCATGCTCGGCCGAAATCGACCCGTTGTGCGCCGCCACCCGCTCGTAGACGATTTCACGGATGCCCTCTTCATTTTCAAAGGCGAGCTGATACGGAATCGAACCGATATTGAAGTGCAGGTTGCCGTCCCCCAGGTGTCCGTACACGGAAGGATCCAGCCACGCATACTTGGCATACAGCCGCTCGAGCGTTTCATCCACGAAGTCTGGAATCTCACTGATCTGGATGCTCACGTCATTGTGCAGATTGTTGCCCACATGAGCGTCAGCGCTCGGAATGGATTCGCGAATCGACCAGATGGCTCGGTTTTCCTTAACCGAATTGGCAATCACAGCATCGACGACTAGCCCTTCCTCAAAGGCCTTCTCAAGAATCGTCTCAAATGGGTTGACTTCCGGTTCACGCGGATAACTAAGCTCGACAAGGCACCACCAAGGGGCGGAGGACACATCGGCTGTGACATGTACGGCCGGGATCTCCTTGGCAACCCGCTCGATGCATTTTCTCATCATGAGCTCAAAACCGGTCACTGCGGAACCGGTTTCGCTCTTTAATCTTGCAAGCAACTGAGCCGCCTTATGAGCATCCTCAACGCCGATCAACGCTACATAGATCGCCTGCGGGATCGGGAAGAGCTTCACGACGGCCCGCGTGATCACGCCCAGCGTTCCTTCACTGGCAAGAAACAGATGTTTGAGGTCATAGCCTGTATTGTCCTTGCGCAAGCCGCGCAGCATATTGATGACGGTGCCGTCGGCAAGAACAACCTCCAAACCAAGGACCAGTTCACGCGTGTTGCCGTAGCGCAGAACCGCCGTACCGCCGGCATTGGTCGCAAGACAGCCACCCAGGCACGCCGTGCCCTGCGCGGCAAAACTGAGAGGAAAGAGTCTGCCGGCATCCCGCGCCGCAGCCTGAGCCTTCTCAAGCACCACCCCTGCCTCCACAAGCATCGTGTCATTGATGGGATCAATGTTCTCGACCTTGTTCATGCGCGTAAGCGACAGCACGATGGATCGTCCCGAATCATCAGGAACGCTGCCGCCGACCA
>DNLN01000165.1:0-166 GCA_003488465.1 Sutterella sp.
ACCGCATCGGCCGCACGGGCCGCGCAGGCGTTCCCGGACACGCCGTGAGCCTCGTGAGCCCCGACGAGAAGGAACTGCTCACCGCGATCGAGCGCCTTTTAAAGCGCAAGATTCCGCTGCAGACCGCAGCGGGCTACGACGGCGAAGTGCCCGAGGACATTGCGCT
>DNLN01000165.1:232-495 GCA_003488465.1 Sutterella sp.
GACAACCAAAGGCGCGATGAGGCGCGCGCCGCGGAACTGCGCAAGATGCGCGAAGCGCGCCGCGCGGCACGCGAGCGTCTGCAAAAGGCGGGCAAGGTCAAGCCCTCCCGCCCCACAGCCGCTCCGGCCTCCGAAAAGGTCGCCGAAAGCGCCAACCCCGAGGATCGCTTCGAGAAGAAGATCGTGAGCCGCGCAAAGAAGGCTCCGCAGGCCGCGCAAAGCGAGCGGCGCGAAGCCGCCCGCAAGAAGCCCGCACGGCGGGC